>JAFYPS010000006.1 GCA_017547395.1 Clostridia bacterium | reverse complement strand
GTCTGCGAAAAAGTTTCTTCAGGGCGAGGCCAAAATTTCTATTAAAGCGGGCGACATAAAAGATTATCTCGGAGCAAGAAAGTTCCTTCCTGAAAAGCTTTCCGCAAAAGACGAAGTCGGCATTGTGAACGGCCTTGCTTACACCTCCGTCGGCGGAGATATGCTTAAAATCGAGGTTGCCGTTCTTGAAGGCAGCGGAAAAATCGAATTTACGGGCTCGCTTGGCGATGTAATGAAGGAATCGGCACAGCTTGCCGTAAGCTACGTACGTTCTATTGCGAAAGACTACGGCATTGATAGCGACTTCTACAAAACAAAAGATATACATATCCACTTCCCCGAAGGTGCTGTTCCCAAAGACGGTCCAAGCGCAGGCGTAACTATCGTTACCGCACTTGTAAGTGCTCTTACCGGAATCCCCGCCAAGAAAGACGTTGCTATGACAGGAGAACTGAGTCTCAGAGGTAAAGTCCTAGCTATAGGCGGTCTCAAAGAAAAAACTATGGCTGCATACAGTTGCGGTATAAAAACTGTTCTCATACCTGCAGATAACGTTAAAGATCTGGACAGAATAGACAAAGAAGCTCGTGCTAATCTTTCCATAGTTTCTTGCGAAACCGTTAATGATGTATTGAACAATGCGCTTTCGATGCCCAGAGCCTTTAAAAAAACCGCCGCTTCTATAAAGCAGAATATTAAAAGCGACGTCGCTCAAGGTATAAACAAAACGCGCATACGCAGTAATATATGATCGGAGAATAAAATGAGTGTAAACGTACAGAATTCGTCGCTCCAGATCAGCGCAGGTCTCCCAAAACAGTTTCCGAGAAAAGCAATTCCTCAGGTTGCTTTTTCAGGACGCTCAAACGTAGGAAAAAGCTCGCTGATAAACACTTTGCTTGGTAGGAAATCCCTTGCACGCGTCAGCAGTGCACCTGGCAAAACTATTACCATAAACTTCTACAACGTAGATGAAAAACTTTTTCTCGTTGACCTTCCAGGCTATGGTTTCGCAAAGCGACCTCCCGCAGAAAAAGCGGCGTGGTCCGCTCTCACTGACGGATATTTCACTGCAAACCCCAACATTGATCTTTTGAAAGTGGTAATTCAGCTGATTGATGCAAGAGTTGGCGCAACTAAGGATGACATTGTAATGCTTGACTGGCTTCTTCAATCTGAAATGCCCTTTATCGTTGTTGCGACTAAAATGGACAAACTTAATAAAACCGAGGCTGCAAAAGTAGTCGACAACCTACGCCGTGACGTTCCCGAAAACATCCCGATAATTCCCTTCTCTTCAGAAACCAAGGAAGGAAGACAGACTCTTTGGTCACAGATTTTTGATTACTGTAATTTGGTATAAGTATGGATAAACTTGAAATTTTTGAATGGATACTTCGTATACCGATAGTACTTCTTTCACTTACTGTGCACGAGGTTGCACACGGATATGCCGCCTACAAACTTGGCGACCCGACCGCGAGAAACCTCGGCAGACTTTCTCTCAACCCGATAAAGCATCTTGATCCTATCGGCGCACTCTGTATGCTGGTTTTCCGCTTTGGCTGGGCAAAGCCCGTCCCGATAAATACCAGATATTTCAAAAAACCCAAACGCGATATGGCAATCTCTTCCCTTGCGGGACCTCTGTCAAATCTCATTATGGCGTTTATCGCCTTCATAATTTCAAAATACATTTTCCAATTCGGTACGTTCGGAGTCTTCTCGCTCGGTGACACCTTTGAAGGAAGACTTTGGTACATTCTTTACCTTTTCTTCAGCACGTTCTTCTGGATGAACATCTCACTCGCGGTATTCAATTTTCTGCCGGTGCCCCCGCTTGACGGTTCAAGAATCCTTTTTGTACTTTTGCCAGACAAGTTGTATTTCGGTATTATGAAATATGAGCAGTATATCTATTACGGTCTTCTCGCTTGTCTTGCTTTTGGCTTACTTGACGGAGTTTTGTCAGGTGTTATTGCACTTTTCACCACTGCTTTTGACTTCATTGCAGGATTTCTCCCATTCTTATAATTTGAGGAAAGTATGGAACAACTAACCTACAAACTTGAGGTTTATGAAGGTCCGCTTGATCTTCTTCTTGACCTCATTGAAAAAAACAAAATCGACATAATGAACATACCGATCGCTCTCATCTGCGATCAGTATATGAATTACATTGAGCAAGCCCGCTCGATGGACCTTGAGCTTGCCGGAGAATTCATAGTTATGGCAAGCGAACTTTTGTATATCAAAAGTAAAATGCTGCTCCCACGCATTGAACCAGATGAAGAAGATCCTCGCGCGAGTCTTGCTGAGGCACTTCTCATTTACAAGCAGGCAAAAGAAGCAGCAGAACTTCTCGCTCCAATGTATTCTTCCTACAGCGGCAGAACAGAAAAGGAAGAAGACGAAATCAAGGTTGCAAATGAACTGCCCGAGGGCCTTTCGCCGGACCTCTTGAAAAAAGCTCTCGGCGTAGTTTCTGTCAGACTCCACGAGCTTGAAGCAGCTCATTCTCGCAACCTTTCCCCATTGGTAAAAGGTGCGGTTGTTCCCGTTTCTGAAAAAATACACGAAATTGTACATCATTTAAAAAAGAAGCCCGCTTCCCTGTTATCCGTAATGCGCACCGCAACATCACGTTCGGCGCTCATTGCAACTTTTATGGCTTTACTCGAGCTTATCAAAGAAAGAACCGTTCTCTTGTACGAGGAGGACGGAGACAGCGGAAATATAGGCGACAGCGTTATGTTAAGTTTCAACGTTGATGCAGACGGGCATCTCCCAATTACAGAGTTTTAGAAAGGACTGTTCAAAATGGCAGATTTTACTCTTTCTGAGCAAACCAAAGAAGTTCTTGAGGCGGTTTTATTCGCAGCAGGGCATCCTCTTACTTATGAAAAGCTTGCAGCAGTTTTTGAGGTTTCTTCTTCGGAAGCAAAAAATATCGTCACAGAGTATGCCGAAGAATACAACAACGGCAAAGTTACTCGTGGGCTGATGCTTCTTGTTTTTGATGACTGTTGTCAGCTTTGCACCAAAGAAGACTATATACGCGAAATCCGCATTGCTCTCGGCATAAGAAGAGGCGGCAACCTTTCTTCTTCTTCTTTGGAAACACTTTCAATTGTCGCATATAATCAGCCGGTTACCCGCGCATACATTGATACCGTACGCGGCGTAGATTCCAGCTATGCAATGAACTCCCTTGTTGAGCGCGGTCTTATCGAATCGAAATCGCGCCTTGACGCACCCGGCAGACCTATGCTTTACACAACCACCCCGGCTTTTTTACGCTGCTTTGGTCTCTCTTCTCTCGACGACCTTCCCAAACTCAGCGAAAGCGACGTTTCCCTTCTCGACTCATTGAAGGAAATTGGCGGAGAAAAGATTGAAGCTGAAGATCAGCAACCTGTAGTTTAAACCATATTCAATTACATATAGGAGGTGGGTGCGCTGATAGCTCTTTACTTTATTTTAGCTATTATTGTTCTGATATTTTCTCTCTGTTTATTACGCATTCACTTTGATGTTCTGTGTAGCGATGAGATTTTGGTTTCATTTCGGATTCTATGTATAAAAATACCTCTTTATCCAAAGAATAAAAAAAGGATTTCGGTAAATAAATTCAAAAAAGGTTATCCAAAGATAAAAGATAAAAAAAGCGCATCTCCCAAAACAAAAAAAGAAAGCAGTAACAAAAGAGACATCCCCTTTGATGAAAAAATCAGTACTATTTTATCGCTCATCAAATTGCTTTTTTCAAGATTTTTCCGTCATTTGCGTCTCGACGTATCTAAAATCATTATAATAGTTGGCGGCGGTGACGCAGCGACCGCAGCAATCACTCATGGAGTGATTGCGCAGTCCGTAGCATATCTTCTCGAATTTTTAGACTCACACATTAAAATCAGTAAAAAGCGCAAAGGCGAAATCAACGTTCTTTGCGACTTTACATCCGTAAGCACAAAATACGATATTTCGATATCCGCTTCCCTTTCGGTCTGGCAGATTATTGACATCGGTGCTTCTTTAGCGTATAATTACTTCAAAGGCAAGGACATATTTAATCTTCTCAATTCCAAATAACGGAGGGCTGTTAAAATGGCAGAAAGCAAAATTAACGATATAATAAAAGTCTCCCTTGAAAAAATCAAAGATATCGTCGGTACCGAAACAGTTACCGGTGCTCCCATAGAAACCGCAAGCGGAACAACTATCATCCCCGTTTCTAAGGTTGCGGTAGGATTTGCTTCAGGTGGACTCGACTATGATAACGATAAAAACCAGTCGGCAAAAGATTCTAAGCCTTCCCTCTTGAAATCCGCTAATTTCTCCGGAGGCGGCGGAACAGGTATCAGCGTTTCTCCTATCGGTTTTCTTATAATAAACAAGAGCGGAAACGTTGAACTTCTCACAGTCGACAACCCCAATGCAGGCGATTCGATAGATAAACTTGTTTCTGTGATTGAACGTTCTCCCGAAATTATCGCAAAAGTTAAGAACGCTTTTTCAAAGAACGACTAATATTTCACACCGATTTTGCACAGCGAATAAAACTTTCAGTTTGGTTAATGCTATTACTGAAAAGGAGTATTTATTATGTGTAATTTCGGTGTATTTTTCAGAAGATTTGTTTTTCTTTTTTTAATCTCCATTTGTTTTTGCATAGGTACTTGCGCTTCCTTTCCGGAAATTTCCGCATCAAGCGCAATTCTTATTAATTCGGATACCGGTGAAGTTATATATTCAAAAAACGTAGATACAAAGAGAGGTATGGCAAGCACAACAAAAATAATGACTGCAATTTTGGCTATCGAAAACGGAGTTCTTGACGAAATGGTCGAAATTTCAGACGATGCCATCGGAGTCGAGGGGTCTTCGCTCTATCTTAAGAAGGACGAGGCTATGACTCTTCGCGACTTGCTTTACGGTTTGATGCTTCGCAGTGCAAACGATGCTGCCGAAGCAATCGCTATTCATATCAGTGGCAGTGTCGAAGATTTTGCTACTCTTATGAACGACAAAGCAGCTTCACTGAGTCTTGCTAATACACATTTCACTAATCCTCACGGATTATCAGATGATAATCACTATACTACCGCTTATGATCTAGCGATTTTAACTTCCTATGCAATGAAAAACAATACTTTTCGCGAGATTTGTTCAACTAAAAAGGCGACTATTTCAGGTAACAGAACGGTCGTCAATCATAATAAACTTTTGTTTCTGCTTGACGGAATTTGCGGTGTTAAGACCGGATTTACAAAAGACACCGGAAGATGTCTTGTCAGCGCTGCAGACAGAAACGGTGTTGAGTTCGTTTCTGTAACGCTAAATGCTCCCGACGACTGGAATGACCATACCAAAATGATTGAGTACGGTTTTAATGAATACGAGGCTGTTCCGCTTTTATCAAAAGGTGACTGTGTATACAAACTGCCCGTAGTCGGTGGCGATTATGAAAGTGTTTCACTCGTCGCAGAGAAAGACGTAACCGTATGTTTGAAAAAGAAGCGAGGAAGTATTGTTGAATCGCTAAAGTTTATCCGTCCACGTTTTGCACCGATATATAAAGAAGAAACGTTGGGATATGCAGTATACACTCTTGACGGTACGGTAATTGCATCGGTTCCTCTTGTAGCAGAAGAATATATAGGCAAAAGATAGCTAAAAATTATTTTGACATTTCAGGTATAACAATGGAAAAAATCAGACTTCAAAAATATTTTACCGAATGCGGCATTATGTCACGCCGCGCAGCAGAAGCAGAGATAGAAGCAGGAAAAGTAACCGTAAATGGTCACACCGCTTCTCTCGGCGATAAAATCGACCCCGAGGCAGACGTAGTTATGTACAATGGGAAAATTCTGGAATATACAGCTGCAGAAAACATCTATATTATGCTTCACAAGCCGCGCGGCTATCTGACAAGTATGAGCGATGACAGAGGCAGAAAATGCGTTTCTGAGCTTGTAAGTGACCTTGGCTCGAGAGTTTATCCTATAGGAAGACTCGATCTTAACTCCGAGGGACTTCTTCTAATGACCGATGACGGCGAACTTGCCAACATCCTCACACATCCCAAATACTGTGTAGGAAAGATTTATAACGTTTCTGTGCGCGGAGACGTTAACGAGAACGTACTTAACGTTTTACGCGCCCCAATGATAATAGACGGTTACAAGACAAAAGGCGCCGAAGTAGAAGTTGTCGAAAAATACGACGGGGGCGCAAAACTCAAAATTACGTTGCACGAAGGTCGCAACCGTGAAATCCGTAAAATGTGTGAGCAGGTAGAACTAAAAGTAGGTCGCCTTTGCCGCGTACAAATTGGAGATATAAAACTCGGAGGTCTGGCACTCGGTAAATGGCGTCACCTCGATAGATCTCAGGTAAAATATCTCAAAAATATTAAAAGCAAAGCAAAATAAGGAGTTACATATGCTTATAGTAAAACCTATAGAAGACAAGGCTCAACAAGAGGAATTTTGCAAAAAATGCGGCGCGCATTTTGATGCCGAATTTCT
>JAFYPS010000054.1 GCA_017547395.1 Clostridia bacterium | reverse complement strand
TGGTATGATTGCATCACTTCGGGAGGAGCTCACGGATGCATTAAAATCCTCCCCGGCTACGAAAGGAAAGCGCACCGTAACCCTTATAACGGGGGCGGCGGTACATAGTACAATGTGCAGCATTGCAGAGGAAATAACAAAAAAATATCCTGACATAAAAATAAATGTAGAGAAAATAATCAATAACTTTTTCGGTGAGCAGATTACCGTATCGGGACTTCTCACCGGTAAGGATATATATGAGCAACTTTGCAGCGAGGACTTGGGAGATGCTTTAATTCTTCCGTGCAATTGTCTCCGCAGTGAAGGGGATTTGTTTCTTTGCGGAATGTCGCATGAGGAACTTTCCGAAAAACTCGGCGTTCCGATTTCGTTTAGTTCGGACGAGGGACAGTCGTGTGTCTCTAAAATTTTCGGTGTGGAGGTGTAAAAATGAAAAAGATACTGCTTATTTTACTTGCGGTTTTATTTTTGCTTTGCTCCTGCGGTCGTAACGTACCTGCCGAAACAACCGACGGTGTCACAACCGAGAGTACGTCGGCAACCGTTCTTACCGAACCTGAAGAAACTACTCTTTACGAGGATATCAAGGTTGAAACACAGGAAATCGGAACCGACGTAAACGTCAAATACGAGGTTTTAACTTTTGACAACGAAGAACTCCAGGCAATACTTGATGATGAGTCTAAAAAAATTCTTTCAAGTTACATCCCGAACATTTCTTCGGTTTCGGACCTTGGCGGCACTGCTGAATATGATGTAAAACTAGAAACTATATATGAAAGTGAAAAACTCATTTCAGCTGTATTCTCCGGAAGTTATGCGATATACTATGAAAACAGTGAAGAGGGCGGAGAAGTTCTTTATACTGTCAACGTTGACAAAAAAACGGGGAAAATTCTTGCAACACCGGATATTGTAGACTATGAAAAAATGGTCGAGGCGTTTGATAGCGGAAGATTTGATGTTTCGGTCGACTTTTCGCAGTATAACAGTGCATACGGAATTTATCCGTATGTTTACGTTGATGAAAGCAGGCTTACCGTTTGTATAACCAAAAGCGGAATGTACGAAGAGGTGCTCAGGTATAGTATTTCTTACAATGATGCACAAGACTTTTTGAAGATAGAGGAAAAATAAATGGCAAAACCGATTATAGCAATAGTGGGCAGACCTAACGTAGGTAAAAGTACACTTTTTAATAAGCTTATAGGCGAGCGACGCGCAATTGTCGAGGATATTCCGGGCGTTACCCGCGACCGTATCTACGGCGAAAGTGAATGGTGTGGCAGAGAATTTGTAGTTATCGATACCGGCGGTATCGAACCCAAAACGGACGATATAATTTTAAAGCAGATGCGCGTTCAGGCGGAGATTGCAATAGATACCGCGGATGCAATTATCTTTATGTGTGACGTTCACGCCGGACTTGTTGCAGACGACCGCGACATAGCGGTAATGCTCAAAAAGAGCGGTAAGCCGGTTGTTGTGGCAGTGAACAAGATTGACCGCGTGGGTGCCGTTCCGTTTGAATTTTATGAGTTCTACGAACTTGGCTTTGATAAGGACCCTGTTGCGCTTTCCTCCGTTCATGGAAGTGGCACGGGAGATTTGCTTGATGCGATTTTTTCGGAGCTTCCGGAAAAAGTCGGTGAACACGAGGAGGACGACTCTATCAAGGTTGCCGTTATCGGTAAGCCTAATGCGGGCAAGTCCTCTATCATCAACAAGATTCTTGGCGAGGAGCGTCTGATTGTATCTAACATTGCAGGAACCACGCGTGATGCTATTGACACAAAAATCGAGTGTGAATGGGGTAACTACACCTTTATTGACACAGCCGGAATTCGCCGCAAGTCCAAGGTAGAAGAGGTAATAGAAAAGTACAGTGTGCTTCGTGCGCATATGGCTGTAGAACGTGCTGACGTATGCCTTATGATGATTGATGCAACCGAGGGCATAACCGAGCAGGACGAGCATATAGCGGGTATCGCTCATAATGCAGGCAAGGCGTGCATTGTTGTCGTGAACAAGTGGGATCTTGTTGAAAAGGATAACAATAGCGTAAACGAGTTTACAAAGAAAATATATAATGCACTTTCATATATGACATATGCGCCCATACTTTTTGTAAGTGCGCTTACGGGTCAGCGTGTGCAGAAGCTTTTTGAACACATCAATTACGTAAACGAGCAGGCTAAGCTTCGCATCTCCACAGGTATGCTTAACGATATGCTGGGCGATGCTACGGCAAGAGTTCAGCCTCCGAGTGATAAGGGTAAGCATCTTAAGATTTACTATATGACTCAGGCGAGTGTTGCACCTCCTACGTTTGTTATCTTCTGCAATAGCGAGGAGCTTTTCCATTTTTCTTATCAGCGTTATATTGAGAACTGTATTCGCGAAACCTTCGGATTCCGCGGAACACCTATAAAAATCGTCATTCGCGAGCGCGGTGACAAGTAAAGAAAGAGAACCGAAATGTTTGTCGATCACGTAAAAATATATGTAAAAGCCGGCAACGGAGGAAACGGAAAGGTTTCTTTCCGCCGCGAGAAATACGTTGCAGCAGGCGGTCCCGCCGGCGGCGACGGTGGCAGAGGCGGAAACATTGTGCTTCAGATTCACGAGGGAACCAATACGCTTCTTGCTTTCCGTTACAAGCGCAAGTTTATTGCCGTAGACGGCGGTAACGGCGAGGCTGCAAAGCGTCACGGCGCAAACGGTGAGGATCTGATTATAACCGTTCCT
>JAFYPS010000053.1 GCA_017547395.1 Clostridia bacterium | reverse complement strand
GCCTCGAACACACCGCAACCTATTGCCGAAGCGACCTGATCGTGCGCACTGTTTATAATCTTGGTTTCTTTATTAAGTCCAAGTTTTTCAGACATCGCAGGGAGAATATCACCTGCTATAGACCCTGCCGGCACAGGTTTTGAAAGTAATGCTTCGTCAACACCTGCCGCAGAAAGTATTTCTTTACTCCAGCATTTATTTTTAATGTCAAACGCCATAGTTCTTGCGGCAAGAGAGTAGTCCATCTGCGCTACACCGGAAAGTCTGTATATAATATAGTCCTCGATAAGCAGTATTCTCTTTGCTTTTGCAAAAACGTCGGGAAGATTATTCTTTATCCACATAATCTTCGGCAGACTGTACATCTGATGAGGCTTAAGTCCGGCGATTTTTACGATTTTCTCCTCCGTGAGTTTTTCACAAAGACTGCGCACTTCCTCCTCTCCGCGAGGGTCGGTATAAAGCATTGCAGGGAGAAGAACTTTATCGTTTTCATCTAAAATTGCAAACGATTCTCCAAAAGAGGTAACTCCAAACGCCGCTAAATCATACTTTTTTGCAATGTCGCTGATGACCTCACATACTGCCGCAAAAATCATATCCGGATCGACTTCATGCGAACCGCTTTTTCTTGAAACCTCATATTCTCTGTATGAGTTATCAATAAAGTTTCCCTTGTCATCATAAACGCTGAGTTTGCAGCCTGTTGTGCCTACGTCAAGTCCACCAATAAACATATTTTTCTCCTTTGCCGATTATGATAATCAGTCGATGCTTACCACATCGTAGCCGAGATAGTATTTAAATGCTTCCTCGAGAATGTCCTTTACATGACCGTTTGCAACGGTAGTATGATGCTTGAAGCCACCTCTTGCAAGGCGGATAAGCTTGTTCTGAAGATCGTCAATCTTCGCAACACCGCCGCAACCAAAGAAAGCGTCCTCGATATTATCGTCGGTAAACTCACCCTCGCTGAAATAAATGGTGATCTTTCCGTTTTCTGTCTTGCAGTTGGAGAACGTCATCGGGAACGCGCCGATTCTTCCCTCGTTGGTACCCCATCCGCTGCCGGGGTCGCCCTTATCAAACATCTTGTGAGACGTTACGGTTCCCTTTGCAGCCATAAGCTTCTGCGCGGTAGAGCCGCAGTGGAAAAGGATAACCTTATCGGGATCGTCACCATAGTTGTTATTCCAGTCAAGGCACGCAGCAGGTCCTTCCGTCGCAAGTGCAAGTGCGCGCATAGTAATCGCAGAGCACATATCAATTTCACAGGATGCAACAATTCCTCTGTCATTGAGTTCACTGATAAGTACACAAGGACAAACACGGAGATATGTTTCCATCTCATTCCAGCAACGGAGCGAAATTGCATCAAGATGATAGGTTTCGATATACTCGTCGATAACTACGCTGATTTTTGCAAGCATAGTTTTCTTATCTTCGGGAACGTTCGAAAAATCAGTATAGTTTTCGAGTGCCTTCTTTTTTGCGATAACCTTTGCATCGTCGTCTGCTTTTGCGCGAACGAACTCAAAAAGTTCGGAAAGGTCAAAGCTCTCAACGTTTATACCGTGGCGCTGCATCGTAACCTCGTCAAAACGAACGGTTTTAAAAGCGGTTGTTCTTGCGCCGATACAACCGATATTAAAGCGCTTCATACCGTTTACTACACGGCAAACCGCTGCGAAATCGTGAAGATTCTTGGTAAATGCAGGAGTAAGCGGATGAACCACGTGAGGCTTCATCACGGTATAAGGTACCTGATACTGCTCAAAAACATCGGTTACCGAGAATTTTCCGCAATATGCATCTCTGCGATGCTGGAAATCCATCTTGCCGATTTCATCGGGATACGCCTGCATCAAAATCGGAACGCCAGCATCCTGAAGTGCTGCAATCGCACCGTTTTCATCAACAAAAATAGGCATACAAAGAATTACGCCGTCATACTCACCCTCGTGAGATTTGAGCCACTTTGCATAAAGTCTGCCTTCTTCACGGGTTTCAACCGCGCCGTAACGGGTTGCATCCTTGTCCATAATAAGATAATCATAGCCCGCATCAGTTACGGCTTTAACCATATCCTCACGAGCCCCCTCAATAAGTTCCGCCGGCATAAATCCGCGATTTCCAAAATACAATGCGAAAGTCTGTTTTTTCATTATGTATACCGCCTTTTAAAAAATATTTTACCCTTGTATTATAACATTTCTTTTGCTATAATTATATACAATAATATACAAAAAACTGCGAATTTGTACAGAAAGTTGGGATGTTTATGTCACTGTTGCTTCATGACAAGGAACTTATGGAGTTGATGGAAAACTTTCATATTTTAACGGGTATGCGCATTGTACTGCTTGATGAAAAGCGCACGGAGCTTATATCATATCCCCTCGGGAACGAAACTTTTTGCGCTTGTATGCGAAGTAATACAGAGTTCAACCGAAAATGTCGCGAAAGCGATGCTCTTGCTGCCGAGCGTTGCAGAAAAAACAAAGAGTTATATATTTCACGCTGCCACGCGGGACTTATAGAAGCCACCGCGCCAATATCAGAAAACGGAAATATAATCGGATATATGATGTTCGGGCAAATCACAGACCAAAAGAACAAAAAACAATTTGAAGAGCAAATGGATGCTATTTGCAGTTTATATTCTACTCAGGAAGAGTATAAAAGCCTAATAAAAAAAATCAAATACCGCAGTAAAAAGCAGATACACGCTGCATCAAAAATACTCGAAGCATGCACAAGCTACATTCAACTTAAAGAAATGGTTCACCTTTCTGAAAAAAGATTAATAGACAAAATCGAAGAATTCGTAGATAAACATATTGGTGAAGAAATCAGCGTTGAACGGCTGTGCAAGGAATTTAAACTTTCACGGACAAAACTGTATGACATTATGCGCGAATACGTTGACGGAGGCGTCGCTTCTTTTATCAGGCGAAAGAAGCTGCAGTATGCAAAGCACCTGATAAGCACTTCAAATATGGCGATTGCAGAAATTGCCAGTGCCTGCGGCTTTTCCGAATACAATTACTTTCTGCGGGTATTTAAATCTGAATTCGGTGTGTCGCCAAAGAAACTCAGCAAGACGATTGCAAAAAATTAAAACAGGGTTGTATTAACAACCCTGTTTTTAATTATTTTAAACAATGGCATTAACAAGTTTTCTAAGGTCCAACATATTGATACGACCATTTCCGTCGAAGTCATAAATGCCGCTGTACTCTTTACTCTCCGCACAGTATTTAATAGCAAGCAGAACATCATAAAGCGACTTCTTTCCGTCACGGTTTATATCGTACTTATAGATATTAGACGGAACTGCCTGCGGAGTAGTCGAGGGACCGTTTATTGTCATAATATCAGGTCCGCCGTTTACATCTTTAACGAACTGCACCTTATCAATTCTTGTACGGCGAAGTTCAACTGTACCTACTTCTTTGTGCTGATGATATGCTACCCAAAGCTCGCTCTGGTCGGGAGACTTAATAAAAATACAGTCACCAACGCCGTCAACAAAAGCATTATGGCTCATTATCTCGTTATAATCATACCGAGTATACGGACCAAGAATATTATCTGCATATGCATATGAAGCACCGTAATTACCAAGATAGTGTCCCGATGCCATAATCATATAATACGTTCCGTTATGCTTGGTAATAATACCGCCCTCTGCGATATTTCCGTGTCCGTCAATTTCATAATACTCGGTCGGGGACATAATCTTGCGAAGGGTTCCGTTAACGGGTTTTACAATACCGTTCATAGCCTCGAACTGCTCTATATAAATATGGTTACCGCCACCGAAACGGCAGAACGTGAGGTAGAGTTTGCCGTCCTCATCAACAAAAGGAGCACCGCCGATTTCGCTTATTCCGATTTCGTGAAGAGTGGTCTGCTTACCGTCTACGTGAACGAAAGGTCCGAGAGGCGACTCGCCGTATGCATAGTAAATACAACTTGAGGTCTTTTCTGCGTTCTTTCCCGCAAGGAAGAGATAGAAGAGTCCGTCAGGCTTATTATATATAACGTTAGGGCTCATATACGTATTGCCTGTGTAATTGTCGAGATGCTTGTAAACAATGCCTCTATCTGTCCAGTTAATAAGGTCGGGAGATGAGTACGCACGGACAACGTTAGTACCCTCGGATACACGGCGATAAGCGTAATATGTACCCTCGTGATAGATGATTTCAGGGTCCGCGCCGTCAAAAATCGGATTCAGGTAAAGCTCGCCTGTCTTTGCAGCGCTTGCACCAACCGCAAAATCAGAAACGGTTGCCCCTTCAAGAATGAATCCGAACTTTCCTGCCTTATACTCCTTGAGTTCAAACTCGAACATCGGGAAAGTTCCCTCTCCGTTTGAATATGCATCAAAGAAAGCAGTTGCAATATTTCCGTTGACGGCAACGTATGTTAGATACGTTCCATCGCCGACAGGCATTACTCTATGACCAAGTGTGGTATACTTCCCGTCTTTTATTTCATAAAAACTTACGGTTTCATACTTCTTGTTAATTTCAAAAGCATATCCGTTTTTCTCATCGGTCATACCGAAAAGAATCTTAGTATCGTTTTTAGGGGAAAGCATAAAACTCGCCTTAAAATCGCTTGCCATCGCTTCATTTGTAAGCATTGTACCGCTACCGGCAGTAGCAGAATCTTTTACGGATACGGAATCGGTAGAAAACTCTGTATCGCCGAGAGTAACTTTTTTGCTCATCGAAGGAATAACGTCATTAGCAAAAACGCTTACTTTGAAGTTGTCAAAATATCCGTTGTCCGAATAAAACTTTCTGAGTCCGACCGTACGAGTAAGTGCCTCATACACTTCCTTGTCGGACTGACCTACCGTATATTCAATACCGTAATAATCCATAGTACGGTCAATATTCTGAAGTCTGTAGGTAAGTTTATTGCCTGTGACCCGAACCGTAATGTGAAGATCGCAGCCGGAAGCCATTACACTGCCGCTAACTGCGATATTGCCCTTCCACGAACCGTCAAGCTTATAAAGTCCAAGCGCAGCTTTATCACCTGCGCTGCCTGTAAAGCAATCAAAGCCGTGAAACTCTTTAGGCGTAGGGGTAACTCCGGCAGCAGTGGCACCAATCAATACGCCTCCGGTGGAGGTGTGTCCGATAAAGTCAACGTCAACCTGATAATCGCATCCTGCATATTCGTCAGGTATGGTATAAGTCAAAAAAGCCGATCCGCTTCCACTTCCGGTGGTAAGCATACCGTTTTGAATTTCCCAACTACCCTTGGCGACAAGTTCGGAGATATCATTACCGGAAAAATCATTCTCATATACGGCAATCTCTTTTGCGCTTATAACGGTTATCATTGTAAATACAAAAATCAAAGAAAACAAAAAATATACCAGTTTTTTCATAATGCTCTCCATTCTTGCAAAACAGCACAAAATAATACAAATATAATATATATTAAAATAATCGTTATTTCAATATAAAAAACACATACAAAACATCAAAAAACAAAGATTTTTCACATACGGTATTTTAAAAGGTCCACTTTACCGTCTATCACCTCAATGCCTTCTTCGCGAAGCATATCAGCCTGTGCATTCTCACCGCCGAATACAAATCCTTTAGCAAGAAACCCCTGCGAATTCACAACACGATGACAAGGTACAATGCCGAAAAACGGATTCTTATGCAACGCATTACCTACAGCGCGGCACATTCGCGGATTTCCAACCATCGCCGCGATCTGAGCATACGTTGCGACTTTACCTCGCGGTATATTCTGCACAGCCTTATATATTTTCTCCTCGAGTTCAGTCATATAGCATCCCTTTCAAGCGCATTTATAAAAGCAGTACCCGTCATAAGTGTATATCCCCATATGTTGTCCGACACGTCAAGAAGCCTGTTTTCTCCCTGCCCTGTAGCAAAAATTGTGTGCGGAGTGGGACAGACAACGAGAACCTTTTTGCCTTCCCCGTCGAACGAATATGTAAAATTCGTTTCAAAGCGCGCAAGCTCATCGGTATTATGCCATCCGATTTTTCCAAGTCCTCGAGCTCCGTATAAAAATATTCTGAATCTGATTCGGTTTATAATAGTTCCTTTCCCATCTTCACCAAGATACATAGGATTGGAATATATTATACCGGAAAGCAATTTGCAAGTATACGTTTTTCCATTCGCTTTCACGGTAAAGCTGCTTTCACCGTCATCTGTAATAACCGAAAGATACGGTCGCTTTATTTCCGAAACTATATAACCGTTTTTTATCGCGGATTTCCTAAGTTTATTAATAAATTTCACCCGTATAATAAAGGCTCGCAAAAATGTTACTCCAAAAAGCATCGCAATTATTACAATTGCAGACGGAATAAGCACCGGTACGACAACAATAAGGATTCGCGGAATAGATTCAACCGCAGGAAAAACAGCAGGCAAAATATAAGCCATAACTGGATATGAAAAGAGAATACTCAACGCATGACGCATCAGTATACGGTTTTCATTTCTCGTTCTTTTACTTTTTTGTAAAATGTCTTCGGTTTTGCGCCAGTCCTTAAGCATAAACACCCATACTGCGAACAAAACCGCGATCATTACAATAAAAGAAATGATATATGCAACAAGCAACGAATCAACAATGCCACAAATAGCGTTCAGAGCAAATGAATCCGGAAATACAACGAAAAAAACAGTACTTACAGCTACAGACACTGTAAAAATATCACTCTTTATAAAGTCAGAAAGCTTCTGTGGCTTTCCGTCCGAAAAATACTCTCCTCGCGCCTTAGCATCCGTAATTATAACTGCACGCATAACCGAATTATAAGCAAGATAGCAAAGTAATATATGAAAGGCGAAAAGTGTATTTTCGGTTACATTGGAAAACACTTTATCCGCCATTGCATAAAGAAGCTTCTTCATTAATGGAGACAGCACCGTAAGTGTAATAAGCGCTGCCGTAAAACGAGCTGCTCTTACTGCGACGTATTTTATCCGATCTACGCTCATGCATCCTCCATATCAAAAATCTTTCTTCCGTTTTTATATGTCGAAAGTACTTTTATTTCCTTTATCGTTTCTTTCGGCACTGTTAGCGGATCTTTATCAAGAATTACAAAGTCAGCAATCTTTCCACTTTCAATGCTTCCCTTTTTGTTCTCTTCAAAATACTGATATGCCGCGTTCACCGTGATGGCACGAAGTGCATCAAGCACGGAAATACACTCTTCTTTTGCAAGTTGCACCCCTTTGCGCGTAACACGGTTTGCCGCACACCACACGCTTTCAAGCATATCGGGTTCAATTACAGGCGAATCCTGATGGAAATTGAAAATTACACCTTTTTGCAGTGCGCTGCAGGTAGGACTGATCATAAAAGCGCGCTTTTCACCAAGATTTTCTACGTGAGTATCAGCAAAATAGTAGGTGTGCGCAACAAAAAACGACACTATAACTCCAAGTTTTTTTGCTTGTTCAAGCTGATCAAGTCCCATAAGTTGACCGTGTATTATTGTGTGGCGAAGTTCTTTGGACTCAGGATATTTAATGCAAACCTTTTCAAGGCATCGCAGGAACTGCGCTATCGCGGCATCGCCGTTTGCATGTACAATCATCTGCGCATTATGTTTGGCTGCAAATTCAAAAGCCTCTATAACTTCTTCGTCAGTATGATTGTGTACCCCGTTACCTCCACCGACATATTCGTCACGTACCCACGCAGTACGAAGTTGAGGAGAACCGTCAAGAAAATACTTTATACCACCAAGCTTTGCTTTGATTCCGCTTGGAAGAGAATTCATTCTATCCTTTAAAATCTCATATGCGTTTCTCGGTGCATATGCTAAAATGTCAAGGTCAAAACCATTTTCAAAATCAAGCCGTTTATATATTTCAACAATATTACCATTTAAAAATCCGTCATGCGCAGTTGTAATACCATACGAAGCATAATATTTCTGCATTCTTTTGTGCACTTCAACAACGCGCTCAATTGAAGGATGCGGAACCTTGCCACGTATTAAGGCACAGGCATTTTCTTCGACACATCCCGTAAGTTTTCCGTTCTCGGTAACGTATCTGCCGTTTTTAGGTGGAATACTGTCTGCGCCTATTCCAAATTTTTCAAACACACGTGAATTTACAAGCCCCATATGGCAACTTGTATGTTTTATCAATAGCAAATGCGAAGGCGCGATAGAGTCAATTTCGTCAAGAGAAAGTTTTCTCGAATCAGGAAAAAGGCAGTGCTCATAATTACGCGCGACAACCCATTCTCCCTTTGGTATTTTCTTCTCTTTTATATGCGCCTGTATCGCATCCCTGATTCCTTCAAAAGTACTTATCCCACTCAGATCTGCCTGAAGAAAAGCCGAAGCGTATTCGGAAAGATGACTGTGGGCATCAATAAAACCCGGAAGCATAGTCGCTCCGTTCAAATTTACTCTCTCATCAGCGAGATCGAAAAACTGCGCCACACTTCCTACGCCGATTATATTTCCGTCTTCCACAAGTACTGCTTCGGCATAGAG
>JAFYPS010000052.1 GCA_017547395.1 Clostridia bacterium | reverse complement strand
TATCCCAAAGCTCGCTTCGTGCTATAACGTCAAGACCGAGGGTCGGCTCGTCAAGAAAAAGTATCCTCGGTTCGCTTATAAGAGCCATAGCTATACTCAGTCTTCTCTGCCAGCCGCCGGATAATTTTCCGGCTATCTTCTTGCTCTCTGTATCAAGACCGAGAAGGGATGAGACCTCGTTTATTTTTTCCTTTTGTTTTTCCTTTGAAAAGCCGTGGACTCCGCAGATAAGCTCAAGATTTTCTCTGACGGTAAGCCCCGGTGCAACCGCTGTTTCCTGCGGGGATACGGCAATGAGCTTCTTCACCTCGTCGCTTTGAGTACGGATACTTTTACCCATAAGAAAAGCATCACCCGCGGTGGGCTGTGTAAGACAGGAAAGCATTTTTATGGTGGTAGTCTTACCCGCTCCGTTGACCCCCAAAAGCGAGAAAAGCTCACCCTCTTTGATAGAAAGAGAAAGGCTGTCAACTGCGGTAACATCACGGTATTTTTTTGTAAGCTCTTTTATTTCAATCGCCGTCATTTACTTTGCTCCTTTGGGTGATACCCTGATACACGTCGCTTAACATATTGCTTATAAGCTCGGAATCGGGTTTAAAAAAAGATGTAGCAAGCATAGTACCGATGCCGTGAACACACGCCCACATTTCAAGGTGTATAAGCTCCGCTTTTTCTTTTGTAACATTGTTTGCTTTCATTATCATTTCAACCGATTCGGTAAAGTCGGGTGTGGGAGATAATCCCTTACCGCCTCTGTCCCTCATAAACAAGAACTTAAAAAGCTCCTTTTCTTCCTCGGCAAAGCGGATATAGGCTCTGCCGAAGGCTTTATAACGGGGATATTTTCCGCTCTCGACCTCTCTTTGGATAAAACCGAGATATATCTCATATGCGGCTGCAACCGCAGCCTCGAAAAGCTCATCCATAGTCGCAAAGTTTGAAAACACAGGCTGAGTGGAACAGCCGAGGGCTAAAGCAACCGCTCTTGCGTTTACGGCGTCCGTTCCGTTCTTACGCACCAGCTCTACTGCTATATTTATTATATCCTCTTTTGTAATTTTAACCTTAGGCGGCATAATTTCCTCCGCCGAATAGCATTTGTTATATATCGTATGTTATATTATCAAAAACATTATAAGTTGTCAATATGTTTTATTAAAATACTTTTCTGCATAGCAGAAAAACTTCACTGCACAAAGTGCAACTTCACTTTTAGCAAAGCAAAAAACTTCACTCCCGAAGGGAACTTCACCAACATACAATTTTCTGTAACTAACATTGGTGAAGTTTCGGCTAACGCCGAAGTGAAGTTGTGATATATCACAGTGAAGTTTTTGTTCTTTTAAGAACAAAAGTGAAGTTTTCGTCTGCGACGAAAGTATTTTAGTTTTTCATCAAGACAATTATGACCTCAACCATCTTTTCCATCGCCTTTATGGGGATAAATTCTTTGACACCGTGGAAGTTGGCACCGCCTGTTGAAAGGTTGGGACAGGGCAGGCCCTCAAAGGAAAGACGGGCTCCGTCGGTGCCGCCGCGGATAGGAACTATCATAGGCTCAACGCCTGCCGACTTCATAGCCTCAACCGCACTGTCAATGATATGCATATGAGGAGTTATCTTTTCCTTCATATTGAAGTAGCTGTCCTTGATCTCTGCCTCAAAGGTATCCTTGCCGTAGATGCCGTTAAGGTAGTTTACAAGATTGCGGACAAAGATCTTACGCTGTGTAAACTTCTCCATATCGTGGTCACGGATGATATAATGAAGCTCTGCCGTGGTCTCGTCACCCTGTATATCACAAAGATGGTAAAAGCCCTCGTAGCCCTCGGTATGGGCGGGGGTCTCGGTAGCGGGCATCATATTTATAAATTCTGCCGCCAAAAGAGCCGCATTCTTCATCCTGTTCTTGGCACTGCCGGGATGGATGTTGATGCCGTGAACGGTGAGCTTTAAGGACGCACCGTTAAAGTTTTCGTATTCTATCTCGCCAAGCTCTCCGCCGTCAACGGTATAAGCCCAGTCGCAGGCAAATTTGCCGATATCAAAGCGGTCGGCACCTCTGCCTATCTCCTCGTCGGGAGTAATGCCGACGGCGATCCTCGGATGGCTTATCTCGGGGTGGTTGATGATATACTCGCAGGCGGTGAATATCTCGGCAATTCCAGCCTTATCGTCAGCACCTAAAAGAGTAGTTCCGTCGGTGGTGATGATATCACTTCCCTGCCATTTTTCAAGATAAGGGAAGCTCTCTACGTCAAGGCTCATTCCGTTGCCGAGCTCGATGTCTCCGCCCTTGTAGTTTACGATTTGGGGATTTATACCGTCACCCTTTACCGCGTTGCTTGTGTCCATATGGGCAACAAAGCCGATAGAAGGATCTGCTTCTCTGCCCTCACTTGCAGGGATAAAACCGTACACGTAGCCGTCCTTGTCTAATTCCACATCGCTTAAACCTATCTGCTTTAATTCCTCGGCGAGATATCTGCCAAGCTCAAGCTGGCACGCAGTTGACGGACAGCTCTCGGAGGTCTCGTCAGAGTTAGTACCAAAAGAAACGTATTTTAAAAATCTTTCGCTTACTGTCATTTTATTTTCCTCGTTAATTTTATTATATGATTATTATAGCAAATAAAAATGTGTTTGTAAACACAGTTAACCCTCATTTCAGCATAAACAAAAAATCCCGAGCTTTCGCTCAGGATTATTTGTTGGCAACGGCCATTAATCTTATAATATTGATACGGTTTCAAATAGATTTCATAGGGTTCAAAACGTGTGAAACCTTCAAAAACGAAACCATAGGCGGAACAGCCACCGTTACATACAAATTTCGGCATACAATCTGAATTTGTCGTACACAATGCTTTTCGATTATTATACGAAAAAACAACGAACGGTATCGATTGTAAGATAACCTTAAATCATCTATACAAAAGTTGCACGGAAGAATTCATTGCCGTCTTGAAGTTCGTATAAACCCAGCTTGACATTTATGTGCATTCCCTCACTCAAAGTAATTCCGGCATGCGTCAAAAGGTATGAATTTACTGCTTTTTTAGAAATTTTGGCTATGTACTGGCTGTCACATATCGAGCAATCGAGTGCATTTCCTGGCTTGATCTTAGTGATTACCACTTCGCGTTCAGTGTTCTCAAGTTCTTGAATGGTCTTTGAGTCATAATTCGAGTTCAGATGTCTTGCGAGAGCGGAACCGGTTGTCAAGCGAGCCAGAATTCCGAGATTGCCGGATTCTCCAAACAGACATTTACACATATCATCCAAGTCGGTTTTGTTAGGTATAGAACTACTGGAATGACCGGTTTTATCTCGTATTTTTTTAGCTTCGTATATTGAGTCATTCAACTCTTGCCACCACTGCTTCCATTCATCTTTTTCTTGAGTTTTTCCTTCAATGCTGATTCCATAATCAACACAACAAGTGCTAATGTGTTCTGACATTGAAGAAGACAACATATGAAAGTAGTTTCCAATATACGACATATCTCGCTTAAGTTTCTTAAATATTTTTGGCGATGTGGGATCTTCACGCCTCTGAAAGGTATCATAAACACTGATTTTGGGTTCTGTACTGAAGAATAGATACAGATTGTCACGAAGAGATTGCTCTAATGTCTTTCCGTACAAAATAAGATAAGGTGAGTAATCCTCTATGAAACGTCCAGCAACCCACAAGGCATCTTCGACAATAACAGAGATTTTCAAATATAACTGGCAACGTTCACTCTGACACGCAAGAATCTCATCGGTTAATGCAGGTCGTATACGGCGGACTAATGCAAAGCGCTGGT
>JAFYPS010000051.1 GCA_017547395.1 Clostridia bacterium | reverse complement strand
ACCACACCGCAGGTAAGATTCTGCGTTTAAAACAGCAGTATCTCCTTGTTTCTGCATCGCTTCAGAGCATTATTTTCAATCACATGAAGCGTTACGGAACGCTTAATAATCTGTCGGAAAAAGTAGCTATTCACATAAATGACACGCATCCTGCACTGTGCGTTCCCGAGCTTATGCGAATACTCGTTGATGAGTATGATTACGGCTGGGACGAAGCATGGAAGATAACTTGTGAAACTCTGACCTATACAAACCATACGGTTATGAGTGAGGCGTTGGAACGCTGGAACGAGCATCTCTTCGCAGAGCAGTTGCCGCGCGTCTATCAGATTGTTTGTGAAATTAACCGTCGCCTGGTCGCACAGCTCAATATTATATATCCGGGAGATGTCGCAAAAATTGACTATATGGCTGTTATTGCGCACGGTGAAATTCGTATGGCAAACCTTTGCCTCGCGGCGTGCCATAAGGTAAACGGCGTATCAAAGCTTCATAGCGATATCCTGAAAAACGGAATATTCAGGGATTATTACAATATCGAGAACGATAAATTTACGAATGTAACCAACGGTATAGCGTACAGAAGATGGCTTTGCCAGTCCAATCCTGAGCTTACTGCATATCTCGAGGAGTTAATTGGCAACGGCTTCAAGCATGACAGCAACGAGCTTGAAAAGCTTCTTGACTATATAAACGACGAGAAGGTCCTGACTCGTCTTGCTGAAATTAAGTACAACAACAAGGTCAGACTTGCAGAATATATTGAAAAAGCAAACGGAATCAAGGTTGACCCGAATTCAATGTTTGATATTCAGGTTAAGCGTCTTCATGAGTATAAGCGTCAGCTTCTGAACGCTTTGCATATCTTATATCTCTATAACAAAATTAAGGCAAATCCTGACGGTGACCATGTTCCGAGAACATTTATCTTTGCGGCCAAGGCTTCAAGCGGTTATGTAATGGCGAAGCAGATTATCCGCCTTATCGTAGCGATATCTGATATGGTAAATTCAGACCCGGTCGTTCGCGATAAAATCAAAGTAGTGTTTATCGAAGACTACAAAGTATCGCTTGCTGAAATTATCATACCTGCCGCTGATCTTTCTGAGCAGATTTCAATTGCAGGAAAAGAGGCGTCGGGAACGGGTAATATGAAGCTTATGATAAACGGTGCCGTAACAATCGGAACGCTCGACGGTGCGAATGTTGAGATTCATGAGCAGGTCGGCGACGAAAATATGTTCCTTTTCGGCCTTCGTGCCGACGAGGTTGAGGCTCTCTGGCAGAGAGGCTATCGCCCTGCAGATTATTGCAACAACAACCCCGATCTCAAGCGCGTTATTGAAATGCTTACATCGGGAGAAATTGGCGGCGTCAAGTTTGACGATATAGCACGCTCGCTTTTGACAAACTCTTTCGGTGTTGCAGATGCGTATATGATTCTGGCTGACTTTGCAGACTATGTTCGTGCTCAGGAAGCTGCGGCTGAGGCTTACAAGTCAAAGCTTGATTTTGCGCGTATGTCGCTTGTGAATATCGCAAAAGCGGGAATCTTCTCGTCAGACAGAGCGGTTAAAGAGTATGCTGATAATATCTGGCATATAAAATACTAAAAATTTAGGAATAAGAGATTATCTCTTATTCCTAAATAATTATTGAACGGTGAATAAAATGAGAATTTTATACAATAGCAAAAATGAATACTATAAATCTCCGTTCGGGTGCTTGAGACAGAATGAAGTGTGCAGACTGCGCATCAAAATTCCCACCGATTGCCCGACGGTATCGGTGAACCTGTGCATCAGGAATGAAACCGGTTTTGAAATGAGTGTTCCGTTCCGAAAGGAAGCGGAGAACGAAGGTTATGAAGTCTACACTACCGAGTTTTCGCTTTTTTTAAACGATTTGTATTTTTATTTCTTCAAAATTACCACGCAAAGTGAAGTGTTTGATCTTTTTAAGCAGGGGGATGATACCAATATCGCTGTTGGCGATTTGTGGCAGCTTACCTGCTTTGATAAGGACTATGATACGCCGTTGGACTTCAAAGGCAGAGTTATGTATCAGATTTTCCCGGACCGATTTGCAAAAAGCGGTTCGGTTGACCTCGCGGGAAAGCTCGAGCCTTATCAGCTACACGAGAATACCTCTGACACTCCTGTGTATTTGCCAAACGAAGAGGGAAGAATCACAAACAGCGATTTTTTTGGAGGAAACTTAAAAGGCATTACCGAGAAACTTCCGTATCTCAAGGGTATGGGGGTTGGCATTATCTACTTAAATCCGATATTTATGGCGTATTCCAACCATCGCTACGACACGGCAGATTACAAGCGAATAGACCCTCTTCTCGGAACTGAGGAGGATTTTGTTTCCTTGTGTCATGAGGCGCATAAGCTTGATATAAAAATTATTCTTGATGGCGTTTTTTCTCACACGGGAAGCAACAGCGTTTATTTTGATGCAAAAGGCATCTTCGGCAACGGTGCGGTGAGTGACGAAAATTCTCCGTACAGAGAGTGGTATCAGTTTGAGAATTATCCGACTAAATACACCGCGTGGTGGGGAATTGACACGCTGCCGTGCGTTGATGAGCTGAGTGGAAGCTATATGGACTACATAATCAATTCTCCGGATAGCGTTCTTGAGCATTGGATGAGGCTTGGTGCAGACGGCTTCCGCCTTGATGTGGCGGATGAGCTTCCTGATAAATTTATTTCGGCGTTCCACAAAAAGCTTAAGGAAATAAACCCGGATGCTCTTCTCATTGGCGAGGTCTGGGACGATGCATCCAACAAAATAAGTTATAGCGCGCGCAGGAGATATTTTTCTGACAGTAACTTGGATTCCGTAATGAATTATCCTTTCAAAGAGGCCATTATAGGGTATGTAAAGAGGGAAATCACGGGAAATGAGTTTGCCGACCGTGTTATGACCATTGTGGAAAACTATCCTCGTCCCGTTCTTGATTGCCTTATGAACCTGCTCTCGACGCATGATACACCGCATATCATTACTGCTCTTTCGGGAAAAGGAGAGGGAATGAGTAAAGTGGAAAAAGCGAACTTCAGGCTTAGTGGCGAAGAGCTTGAAAGGGCGTTGACGCTTGCCAAATTATCCGCACTTCTTCAATTCACTCTTCCGGGAAATCCATCCATATATTATGGCGATGAAATCGGAATGGAAGGCTTTGAAGATCCACTTAATCGAGCCTATTATGAGTGGGATAAGCAGAATACGTCGCTTAAAGAGTTTTATCGGAAACTTTCGTACCTTAAAAACGAAAACAAAGCCGTTAAGCTCGGCAATATTATTTTCGAGAAAGCAGAGGAAAGCTTTATACAATATGCCCGCACATATCAAGGTGAAACGGTGCATATCGCAGTATCGCTCGAAAGGAAAATTGAAAGTGATGGCAAGGTTCTTTTAGAGATTTTAGCCGACAACATCCACGCCGTTATCTATGAATAAAACAAAAAGCACATTGCAAAAAATGCAATGTGCTTTTTATTTGGCAGGGGCAGAGCGCTCCGTGTCATATCCACAATACAGTCTGTTTCTGAATAATCTGTTTTTTATTCTGAAATTTTTGTTCTCGTGTCAGTTTACTGCACCGGCAGCGATAATCTTCTGGTAGTAGTAAAAACTCTTTCTCGGAACGCGCTCAAGTGTGTCGTAGCGAATCTGGATAAGACCGAACATATGCTCATAGCCTCTTACATAGAGCTCATTCGTATCCATAATTGACCAGTGGTAGTAGCCTTTAACGGGAGCTCCTGCGGCGACGGCTCTCGAAACGCCACGTAAGTATTTTTGTACCCTCATTGCAAATTGGAATTTGTCAGTATTACAACTGCTTT
>JAFYPS010000050.1 GCA_017547395.1 Clostridia bacterium | reverse complement strand
TTTTAAAATTTTTCTTTGCTTGACAAGAGTTTGCGCAAAAGGTATAATTGATATACTTCAATTAAAGGAAAAAAGTTATGATTGATTTACTTGATATGCACAAAGCGTTTATACGCGCACACCTCACGGAAGGCGGCGTTTGCGCCGACTTTACAATGGGCAACGGCAACGATACCGAGTTTCTTTGCCGCACTGTCGGTGAAAGCGGCAGAGTCTACGCCTTTGATATTCAGGAGGATGCAGTAAAATCAACGCGCGCGCGTCTTGAGGGCCTCGGTTTCAGCAACTACACCCTTATTCACGACAGCCACGCCAATCTCGCTGAATACATAAAAGAGCCGATAAAGGCAGGAATGTTCAACCTCGGCTATCTCCCCGGACACGGACATCACGAAGTAACCACCAAGCGTGAGAGCACGCTTGCGGCAGTAAAAGCTGCAATCGAAATTCTGGACAAGGACGCTATCCTTCTCGTTGCGGTTTACCCCGGACACGAGGAAGGCAAGCTTGAGGGCGAAATGCTTGAAGAATACTTCTCTACAATCAGCCGCTACCAGCTCTGTGTGACCAAGGTCAAAATTGTAAATTCGCCTACTTCCCCCTACTTCTTCGTGCTTGAAACAAAGTGAGGACAAAAAGATGGCAGACACAAAAAAGAATTCGAATTCATTTATTTCAACGTTTTTAATTGTATTTTTCGCGCTTGCCGCAATCATCTGCGCCGCGTTTGCGATAGACTTTTTCACGGTAGGCGGCAAAGAAAGCGCATTCACCTACACAATCGGCGAAAGCGAATACACTCTTTCAGCCGATGAGGCATACTCCGGCAAGACTCTCCTCGTATGCTTTGACGATATCGCTTCTCTTTGTGAAATGACCGAAACCGGCTCTGCCAAAGAGCGTACGTTTTTCGCACAGAATTCGGATCAAAGCATTACGCTAAGAGAAGGCAGCACGGTTGCAGTGCTTAACGGAAGCAAGGTTGATATGCTTTCCTCCGCTCTGCTTCGCGACGGCAAGCTTTACGTTCCGCTCGCATTTGTCGAGGAATATATGGCGGGAATCTCTGTTGAAGCAGGAGAAAAATCGGTAAAAATCAGTCGCGGCGTTTACAATGCAAGCACAAAGGACAATCCCCTCTACGTTGACACCTCGTTTGAGGCTACGGAACAGATAGTTCTCGAAGCCGACGAACCCGAGAAGGTTGCTCCCACGTACTCGTTTATCACCGACCTCTCGGCATACGAGCAATATATGTGTCCCGAAGATATTGACGGCTTCCTTGTTCTCGTTAACCGCGAAGAAACCATCAACCGCGAGTACGTCCCTGACAATCTCGTTGATATCCGCGCCTCGAGAAGTGACCGTACAGAAAGAATGGTCGAAACCGCCGAAAACGCTCTTCAGGCTCTTTACATCGAGATGCGCGCTGCCGGCTACACCGACGTTTCGGTAACAAGCGGCTACCGCTCATACGACAAGCAGGAATATCTCTACAACCTCTACACCGAAAAAGAAATGGGCACGGGGCTTTCAAGAGAAGCGGCTCAAAAGGTTGTCGACACCTACTCGGCACGCCCCGGAACAAGCGAACATCAGACAGGACTTTGCGTTGATATGCACAACCTCGGCAGCGCAGACGTTGCATTCGCTAAAAAAGCAGCGTACAAATGGCTTATCGAAAACTGCTACAAATTCGGCTTCATCCTCCGCTTCCCCGAAGGTAAGGAGGACATCACGGGCTACTCGTTTGAACCGTGGCATTACCGCTTTGTAGGTCGCTATCACGCAAGTGAAATGCACAGACTCGGTATGTGCCTTGAAGAATATATCGAACATCTCGGAGAATAAAAAACACGGTGCTTTCGCACCGTGTTTTTATTATACGTTTATACGTTTCTCATAAGAACAAGAACGTCAAGAATCGTTGCATAAACGGTTCCGTCTGCAATTGCCTCAAGGAGAAGCAATGCGTCTGCAAAATCAAGCTTTCCGTTTCCGTTCATATCACCGTAGGTTCTGATAGTGTCAACCTTGCTCGGCGCGCCGATGCAGCATCCGTTAGCGTAAGCGCGAACTTCATATTCAGCATCGTTTCCGAGAACACGGGTGGTGTCAACAAAGCGGGTTGTATCGGTGTATCCGACAACGTCGCCGTTTCTGAGCACCTGATATTTTTCAGCATACTCAACCTCATCAAAGGTTACTATTGTACCTGCGGAAGAGGTCTTGGTCTCAACGTTTTTAACAACCGCGGGACGGATAATAGCATCGCCGGGCATAGCGAAAATAGCGTTCGGAGCACTGTCCGCAACCGCGACGCGTCCTTTCATAGTTCCGGCAGCAACACCTTCCCAGGTACCGCTGTAAACTTTCAGTGAATACTCTTTATCAGTAGAAAGCTCAGACTCTTCATATCTGAAGTTGTTATATACCTCTGCAGGATTTGCTCCGGTATACTGCCATCTACCACCTATAATAAAGGGGAATTCGCGACGCTTGGGAGAGAAGAGTGTGCTCACACCGTCACCAAAGGTTACGTTGTTGAAGTTACACTCGATAACGGACATACCGTCACGGGTTTCGGGAACAAATATAATGTTATCAAAGTAAACGTCGGAATTTACGCTTATAAACTTGTATGTAAGCATAAGGTCCTTATTCTTTTCGGATGCTGCTTTGATAACGATAGGCTTGTCGCATGCAGGGATGTCAAGATACTGCTCTTCGTCTTCGCTGCCATGAACAACCTTGTAGTCCTGAATAAGAGCTATAGTACCACCGGTGGTCTTGAGGATTTCTGCCGCTCTTTCGATAGTCTTTACAGGAGTTTCGTAGGTTGCACCGTCATTTGTATCAATACCGTCATAGTATGCAACGTAGATAGTCTTATTTTCAACGTTTGCAAATACGCCGTCATAGTGAGTCTCTCTCTCAAGGACAGCGCCGGTGGGGACAGTCTGTTCAGTTGCCGTGGGAACACCCTTTTCACGAGTACCCGCCCAAAGCTTGCCGTCTTTATCAAAGCCTGCCTTGTCTATACAGGTAACTCTGGGACCTACCGTATCAAGGGGAGTATTGGTAGGATTACCTTCCTTGTCAACCTCGGTGCCAAAGGTCCAGCTGTTTCTGTGAGCGTGATAAACTATATAAAGCTCGCCGCTTGGCGCAGTGGTAAAGCAGTGATGTGCGGTACCGTAAAGGTGCTTGCCGTAAACGTCGGTCTTTGTAAGGTCGTCGCACTCAAGCACGGGGGACGCATATCTTGTAAAGGTTCCAAGAGGAGAAGAGCTTGTCGCGCAGCAAACTGCATAGTCGACATTAGTATATCCGCCCGAAGAGAATGTGAGATAGTAGGTGTTGCCGTTTTTAATCATAAACGGTCCTTCTACACAGTTCTCATCGCCCTTCTGATGTTTGAGGAGCAGTTTGAGAGTATTCTCCTTGATAGTCAAGGTCTCCATATCAAGCTCGCAGCCCCAGATGTTACTGCCGGAAGGAACGATCGTACCGTTCAAACGGACAGAAGGATCCTCTTTAGCGATATTTGTAACGAAATAAAGGTACACTTTGCCGTTATTGTCGATGAAGAAGTTACCGTCAAGAGTCTGCATATCAACGAGGAAGCCTGTGTTTTCGGTATCGTTGGTAAACGGACCGAAAGGACTGTCAGAGGAAGCAATACCCATTCTGTGATTTGCGGTATAAATCATATAATAGGTATCTTCGTATTTAATGATTTCGGGCGCCCAGAAGCCGTAGTAAGTGTCACTTGCGGGTGTCTGGTAAACGTCTTCGCCAAGGAGACAGTAGCCTGCGCCTTCCCACTCAACAAGGTTCTTGGAGGTGAACACGCGATATCCGTACGCATCTCCGCAGGTTGCGTAAAGATAGTAAGTATCGCCATCCTTAAGCACAAAGGGGTCAGCACCGGGAGCAACGGGGTTTACGAACTCTGCAGCAGATGCAGCTACCATAAGAATTGTGCAAAGCATCAGCGAAAGTGCGAGTATAAGGAGTTTTTTCATAAGAATTCCCTTCCTTTTTATAGTAATTCAACTCATTTTAACATTCCGCACAATCATTGTCAATATATTACCAAAAAAAGCTAACAATTTTACCATAAAAATAATAGCTTTTTACACACGTGTTGAAATGGTAAATTAATGTTTAGCGCACTTTGTGCGCTAAACATTAATAATGCAGAATGAATAATGCAGAATGAATAATG
>JAFYPS010000049.1 GCA_017547395.1 Clostridia bacterium | reverse complement strand
TTGCCACGAACCCCTCATCCGTCACCTTTCGGTGACACCTTCCCCCGAGGGGGAAGGCTAAAGGCAGTAATTACAAGGCTTCCCCCTTGGGGGAGGCTCCGCCGTAGGCGGTGGTGAGGGGTAGCCGCCGCAGCGGCGTTTTCTCCCATAAACAATAACTTATCAAACAAAAAAGACGGCGCTTAGCCGTCTTTTTGTTAATCGTCCGAAAGACCTATTACGTTATCAATCGGGAGCGAAAATACAGTTCCCTTTGCCTCGGTTCTTATTCCGCACTTTTCGCTTATCGCCTGCATAATAGCAAGCTTGTTATCGGGTCCTGCAACTATCGTAACGATATCCTTTTCTTCCGACAGTCCCGCGCCGAGCAGTGCCGCACTCTCGGTATTTACCGAGCGACTGTGTATTACGGTTCCGCCGCCTGCACCCGCTGCACGAGCCGCAGTCATCACGTCTTCACTGTAACCGAGATTTACAACCGCAACAATCATTGCCTTTTGCTTTTCGGGCATCGTTTTTTGCTCCTTTCCATCGCTTTCCGCCCCGTCTGACGGACCAAGTGTTCTGAATACTATTTTACTTGCGGCATCAAGCAAAAGCGTAAATGCAATGCCGCTGTTAACCGTTCCTATTTTGAGTGCCTTGTGAAGCTTAAGGAGCATAGCGTCAGCCTTTTTCTTGCCTGCAAGGGCGATAAGCATACGCTTTTCCGCACTGCCAAGACCGAGGATATCCATAACCTCACTTGTTGCCGTTCCCTTTGCATTAAGCTGATAGAGGAACGGGAACTCGCCGCCGTCAAACATATCGGCAGCCTTTTCAGCCATTTTAGGAGACGTAATCAAGAACAAAAGACGAAGTTTTTCGTTATTCATATCACGCTGCCTCCACAATTTCTATGATGTCGTCGCTGTCAGCAGGGAGAAGTGCCATTGTACTCCTCTTAGACTGTACGTACATCTTATATCGGTAGGTAAGTCCCATTATCTGCACCGAAACAAGAGGAGTGAGCGCAACGAGCGCAACTGCTCCGAACGCGTCTGTCATAACGTTTCCGCCAAGCATCTGGCACGCGCCGATACAAAGCGGTAAAAGGAACGTCGACGTCATAGGACCGCTTGCAACTCCGCCCGAGTCAAACGCGATACCGACAAATATCTTGGGGACAAGACGCGACATAACAAGCGCAACTATGTACCCGGGTACGACGATATAAAGTATCGGTATCCCGGTCAGGATTCTAAGCATCGAAAGACCAAGACTTGTCGCAACACCGATGGAAAGGCAACGGTTCATCGCCTTTGCCGAAACTGCGCCGCTCGTTACCGACTGAACCTGATGGTTGAGAATCTGTATAGCAGGCTCCGCCTTTACAACAAAGTATCCTATCAGCATACCGATTGGTACAAGCAACCATTTCCGGTCGGTTGCCGCAAGCTCTCTGCCAAGCATTGTACCAACAGGTGCAAAACCGACGTTTACGCCGCAAAGGAAGAGAACAAGACCGAGATAGGTGTAGATAAAACCGACGGTAACACGCCACCTCTGACGGTGTGTGTAACGGCGGCTGATAAACTGGAAAATTACGAACACCGCAATTATCGGAAGTACGGAAACGATTACCTCTTTGGCATAGTGAGGAATCTGCCCCGCAAAGGCTCGGCTCACGTCCATCATTGTTTCAACGTGGATTATCGTATCGCCTACGTAGTCTGCCGCCTCGGGGCGATAAAAGCAGCCGAGAATCATAACCGCCAAGATAGGTCCAACGCTTGAAAGCGCTACAAGGCCGAACGAGTCGCTTGACGAATTCTTGTCACCGCGCACTGCGGAAAGTCCGACACCGAGTGCCATAATAAACGGAACGGTTATAGGTCCCGTTGTTACTCCGCCCGAGTCAAATGCAACCGCAAGAAACTCTCGCGGAACAAAGAAGGCAAGCACTAAAAGTACTGCATAAAGCCCTACAAGAAGTATTGACAAATCAATACCAAGCATAATTCTCAGCACCGCAACGGCAAGGAAAATACCAACGCCGATAGCAACAGTCATAACAAGCGTCATATTGGGTACAGACGGAACAAGCTCTGCAAGCACCTGCAAATCAGGCTCTGCAAGAGTGATAATCATACCCATAACAAAAGCGATAAACGCAACTATCCACTTAAATTTTGCTTTAGACAGGCTTGCACCTATGCCCTCACCAAGAGGCTCCATAGACATCTCTGCACCAAGCTGAAACATACCCATACCGAGGATGAGTAAAACTGCACCGAAAATAAACATTACCATAGTTCCCACGTCAAGCGGAACAAGGAAAATACTGAGCGCAAGCACGATTCCCGTAATAGGCAATACGGCTTTAAGAGATTCCATTATTTTTTCTTTAAGCTGCGGATTCATAAATATTCGGAACCTCCCTTACACAAAAAATAAACGGCGTTTTCCCCGTCTGTATTTAGGATAGCAAACAAAAGCATCAAAGTCAATGCAAAACAAAAAAAATCACACAAACTTTTCATATTAAATTTATATAGCTGCGAATGCTTTTATGCTGATTTTTATTGTTTTTTCACCCTTATAAGCAATCTTTTAAGAGCCTTGGCATTGAAAGGTACCAGCGGGTAAAGATACGAGCGTCGGCGGTTTGCCGTTTCATTGGATGCGATAAGCGCAATTATACCTATACTTCCAAGCACAAAGCCCCATACCGAAAAAAGCGCGGTTACCGCAAGCAAAAGCATTCGCATAAACTTAACCGCATAGCCGAGCTGATAGCTCGCCTGAGTAAAGTTTGCTATAGCGACAAAAGCCATATACAAAATTACCTCGGGAATAAGCCATCCTATATTCACGGCAAAGTCACCAAGGATGAGACCGCCGACAACGCTCAGGGAATTATTGAGCATACTTGGCGTATTCATAGAGGCAAGCTTAAGCCCGTCAATCACAAATTCAACGAGCAGAAGCTGAAGTATAAGCGGCAAAGCACCAAAATCATTCGGTACTATAAATTTAAGACGTTCAGGTATCCATTGCGGATTATTCACCAATAGATACCATAGCGGAACAAGGTATATTGTCAACCAGAAAATAATATGCCGCACTATGCGAAGATAACTTCCCGTAAAAGGGGTGAAATAATAGTCGCCCGTTTCCTGTAAAAAATCAAAAATCGAGGTCGGCAGTATCATTGCCTCGGGAGAGGTGTCGCACAGAATTATCACACTTCCCTCCGCGATCTGCGCCGCCGCGGCATCAGGACGCTCAGTCGAGCGGATTTTCGGAAATGGATTATACCATTTTCTCTTGATAAGACACTCTGAAATGCTCTCGTGTCCCATTGGAATACAATCGGTTCTGATGCCGTCAAGCTTTGAAGAAAGCCAGTCCACGTACTTTTGGTCAGCCTTGCCCTCAATGTAGACAAGCGCTATATCGGTTTTTGAGGTTTTGCCGATATTCTTATAGACAACGCGAAGCCTTGTATCTCTGATTCTTCTGCGGATAAGAGCCGTATTGAAAATAAGAGTTTCAACAAAGCCGTCACGCGCCCCACGCATTACTCTGTCGCTCTCCGGCTCGGATACCGAGCGCGTAGGATAGGTTCTTGCATCAATGAGAACCACCTCTTTGCCAAAGGTCTCACCCACCATACACACGCCGCCGCTCATTACAAGCAGAACCGCCTTGTCAACGTCGGCAGTGGTTTCAACCTCCACGTACGGAACGTTCTGCTCTGCGAACGTTCTCGCCACGCCTTCCCCCTGCGGAAGCGCCTTAAGTCCGGTGAAAATCTGCATAAGCTTCAGCATTGTGTCGTCTTTTACGAATCCGTCAATATAGTAAAACGTGGCTTCGGTCTTGCCGATTTTCAACCTTCGTTTTATCATATCAAAGCTTTTATCGGGCGACAGAACCCCGTCAAGCAGACGTACGTTTTCTGCATAGTCCTTTGTAAATATCAAAAAAACACCTCCGCATCCACTTTTTTAAAAGTGTGTACAGAGGTGTAAAATTTTATGCAATTACTGCTTATCAAATTTGAAGTACTGGTAAAGATTGCAGGGTATCATACCGTTGTAAAGCTTGCGCACCTTGTCGGCGCGCTTGCCGTAAAGTCGCTCGAATTTTTCATACGACGTAAGCACGTACACCTGCCAGGGGGCGAGAGTCTGAAAATGTCTGCCAATCTGCGCGTAAAGCTGCTCGATTTCAGCCATGCTTCCCATTCTCTCTCCATAGGGAGGATTACATACTATCGTTCCGCGACGGCCACCGGTACGGATAGTTCTTGCATCTGCAACAAAGGCGCGCACGATGTCAGCAACGCCCGCTCGCTCTGCATTTTCCGCAGCAAGAGTAACCATACTTTCGTCAATGTCCGATGCATAAGCCTCAAACGAGGTCGGCCGTATCGCCGAACGCGCTTCTTCGCGCGCCTGCGCCCACATTTCAGGAGGAGCTATGGCAAATTCCTCCGCGGCAAAGCGGCGGAAAAGTCCGGGTGCCTGATTCTTCATTATCATCGCAGCCTCAATAGCTATAGTTCCGCTTCCGCAGAAGGGGTCCCACAAAAGCACGTTCTCGCGCGGACGCGAATTAAGCACAAGTGCCGCTGCAAGCGTCTCTCTGAGCGGTGCCGCTCCCGCAATTGCGCGGTATCCGCGCTTATGCAGAGCGATGCCCGACGTGTCAATCATAAGAGTGGCATAGTCCTTCAGTATAAAAAACTCAATCTGGTATTTTGTTTTCGTTTCGGGGAACCAGCACATTCCGTACTCGTTGTCAAGACGCTGAGCAACCGCTTTTTTCACAATGCTCTGACAGTCTGGAATCGAAAAAAGCTTGCTCTTTACAGAATGTCCCTTTACGGGAAACGCGTCCTCTCGTCCGATAAAACGCTCCCATTCAAGTGCTTTCGTTCCCTCAAAAAGTTCGCCAAACGTACGGGCGCGGAAGCTGCCCATCTTTATGTAAAGGCGCTCCGCACAGCGAAGCCAGATATTGCATCTTGCTATCGCCATTTCGTCGCCGATAAAACTAACTCTTCCGTCAATTGTTTCTGTACGGCGATATCCGAGACGGTCTATCTCTTCGCCAAGAAAATGTTCAAGCCCAAACAGGCACGTTGCTACAAATTCAATTTGCATTTTAGTTTGTGCGCCACTCCGTCTTTCCGTTTTGACGGCGGTAGCACTCCTCCGAATAAAGTCGCCGGATTTTCCGTTTTATCCGGCGCGGGTGCGTATCTTACACTACTGCGTTACTTCTTGTTAAGCCTTTCAAGCTCTTCCATAAAGGTTGCAAGGTCCTTGAATTCACGGTAAACCGAAGCAAAGCGGACGTATGATACCGCATCAAGCTTCTTGAGTTTTTCCATTATAATCTCACCGATTTCGGTTGTGGTAATTTCAGCGCGGAGAGAGTTGTGAAGCTCGCTCTCTATCTCTGCGGCAAGCGCAGCAGTGTCAACAGGACGCTTCTGGCATGCCTTGATAAGCCCGCTCTCGAGCTTCATTCTGTCAAAGAACTCCTTTGTACCGTCCTTCTTCATAACTACTATCTGCACCGAGTCGATAACCTCGTAGGTGGTAAAACGACGCTTGCATTCAAGACACTCGCGACGGCGACGTATGCTGTTATTATCACTTACAGGACGGGAATCTATGACTTTACTTTCGAGA
>JAFYPS010000048.1 GCA_017547395.1 Clostridia bacterium | reverse complement strand
TTTTACCGATAAGCGCGGTGAAGCCACTGTCTAACGAAAATGAAACGCCTTTTATAATTCCTTTAACGGTTATATTGCTACATTTCAGCATAAGTGTTCCTCCTTTTTATAAGAAGAATAAAGAAGAAAGGAGCACCGATAAGTGCCATAATTATTCCAACGGGAATTTCTGTAGGTGCAAGCAGAATTCTGCCAAAAAGGTCAGCGAAAATAACAAGGGATGCACCTATAAGAGAAGATGCGATGAGCAAAATACTTGTACGTGTGCCGACAATGCGCCTTGCGATGTGGGGGACGACAAGACCGACAAAACCGAGAAGCCCCGCAAAGCTTACTACTGCCGCGGCAGATGCCGAAGCGAGCAGAAGCGCAAAAAAGCGAATGGCGCGGACTCTTACCCCGAGCGAAGCCGCCATTTTGTCACCGAGTGAAAGCAGACGTATATGCCTTGATATCAGCAGGGAAAACGTAAGGCCGGCGGTAATGATAAAAGCAGGTAGGTAAAGCTGATTTGCGGTAACTCCGCGAAGACCTCCTATAGAGAAGGCGTTATATGCAGTAAGTACGTCACTGTCAAGTAGAGAAAGAAATGAAATTCCCGCATTGAGAATGGCTGAAAATGCAATACCTGCGAGTATTACAGTGCTGCTTGAAGCACCTATTCTGTTTGCGGTAAAAACGATAATAAGAGTGGTGACAAATGCACCTGCAAAAGCAAACAAAGGTGCAAAAAGCGTAGCACCCGAAAACAGCGTGAGCATAAGTATGGTTGCAAATCCCGCGCCCGCATTTACGCCGATAATGTTTGGCGCGGCGAGTGGATTGCCTGTTACGCTCTGCAAAAGCACGCCCGATACCGAAAGCCCCACGCCCGCAAGCAATGCCGCAAACACTCTTGGCAGTCTTAAATTCCGCACAATGACGGAAAAGAGCTCGTCTTTGCCCAAAACACCCTGCCACACCTCTGAAAAAGACAGATGCGTACTGCCAAAAGCGGTGCCGAAAAGCACCGCTAAAGCAAGACAAGCAGTCATTGTTATAAGATGTGGAATATATTTTTTCATTTTAAAATCTCTGCAAGGTATTCGTATGCATCCGCCCAACGTGAATTTGGCTTGTACTGAAATAGTTCTTTCGGGAGAAAATGTACGTTCCCATTTTTAACCGCGTCAATGCTTTGCCATAGTGGTTCGCAAAACATAGAATTTATATATGCCTTTGCCGCAAGCTCGTCGCCCATAGTTGAAATAAAGATGTGTTCGGGATTTTGCAGCAGTATCTCCTCGTAGCTTATTCCGTCGAGCAGAACGGGAGCACTTTCCGCAATATTGCATGTGCCAAAGTCCTTAAGCATCGCCGCCGCAAAATGGTCATCGGCAGTTTTTGCTTTGGTAGCTTTTGCGCTTGATGCAGCGCGGATGAAAAGAACCTTTTTGCCGCTTGCATCTGTACCCCTGAGAATTCCGTCGATTTCTTCTTTTACCTTTAAGCCGTAGGTTTCGTATCTTTCATTTTCGCCTGTAAGCGTAGTCATAATTTTGAGAACTTCAAGATAATCCTCAAAAGAGTCTACCCTCAGCGAAATTGCACTTGCTATATCCGAGTGTAGGCAAAAACGTGCCGCATTAACCTGAGCCTCAACGTCTGCGGAAGCAAATATCACGTCGGGTTTCGCCGCAACAAGCGCCTCAAGATCAATGGTTTTGCCGGCACCGCCGTCAACAAGAACCGCGTCATTATTTGCAAAGCCGCGTTCAACCGTTTCGCCAACGGTGATATCAACCTTTCCGCCCGCGGTCACCCATATGTCCGCAAGGGAAGAGAAGAGTACCGCAACCCTTTCGGGGGTTTCAGGTAACTGCACGGACGTGCCTGAGTCGGCACCGTCAGAAACAACTATCGTTTCTTTTTGGCAGGAAGAAAGAGTAAGCAGTAGAAGCAGAATCGTAAATAACCGTTTAAGCATTATTCTCCGAGAATCTTCTTTTCGGCATTCTCAAAACCGATACGGGAAATTGTGTCTGCAAAACGCTCGCCTGCAATACCTTCATCTTTGAAGAAGAGAATAGCGTTTTCGATAACCGTAAGCACCTCGTTTGCACTTGTAAACACCTTTGAAAGCGGAATGCCTCTTGCAACCTTTTTGCCCCATCTGCCTCCGATATAAACGCGGTAACCGTTGGTAGCGCCATCAAATGCGCCAAACGGGCATTTACCGATACATCTGCCGCAGTTGTTGCAATCGTCTCCGCGTACAATTTTGCCGTTTTCAAGTCTTGCAGAGCCTATCGGGCAAGCCTTTTCAATAGCACAAACCTTGCATCCGCGGCACTTGTCGGTATCAACCTTCGGCACGCGTTGACCGATAACACCGATATCGTTAAGATCAGGCTTTACGCAGTTGTTTGGGCATCCGCCAACCGCGATTTTGAACTTGTGGGGGAGTTTTACGTCGTGATATCCCTTATAAAAACGGTTGTGTATTTCTTCGGAGAGGGCAAAGGTGTCGATAAGACCGTATTGGCAGGTCGTACCTTTGCAGGAAACCACGGGGCGGACTTTTGGTCCCGTGCCGCCCGTTTCAAGTCCGTTTTCGTTCAAAAAGGCGCAAAGAGGTTCGATGTTTGCATACGGTATCTTCTGAATTTCTATCGTCATACGAGAGGTCATTGCAACCTCTCCGCTGCCGAATTTTTCTGCCGCATCGGCGATAATGCGAGCCTCTTTTGCCGTAATTTTTCCGTTGCGCGTGATAACTCTGCCGTTAAAGCAGTCATCTGTAGTTTTGTCGCGAAGAAAACCGAGTCCTTTTACTTTTGCAGTATCTTCGCTTGTGGGAATTATCTTTTCTGTCATTTTAACTTTTCTACTTTACATAAATATTTTGCCGCTTCCGCCGGGAGATCGCCCGGCAGAACACCGTAGTCAGAGTAAATTTCTGCGAGCCTTTCGCCTGCAGCGCCGTGGAGGAATGCAGCAATGGCGGCGGCAT
>JAFYPS010000047.1 GCA_017547395.1 Clostridia bacterium | reverse complement strand
TGAAACAGACGTTCGTACCACAAAGGATGGACATCTCGTGCTTATACATGACAGAGATGTAAAGCGTACTACTAACGGTGAGGGCTTTGTTGACCAAATGACGCTTGAGGAGCTTCGTGCACTTGATGCGGGAAGCTGGAAGGGCGAAGAATTTATAGGTGTAAAGATTCCCACCGTCAGAGAATTTGTCGAGTATGTCAGCAAGACTGATCTTGTGATCAACTGGGAGCTTAAGGAGTATCCTGCAGATCTCGGCGAAGAGCATGCATTTGCTTGCATTGACAAGCTTGTAGAGCTTATTGACGAGTTTGGTCTGGCTGAGAGAAGCTTTATGAACTCGTTTTCCGAGAGATGTCTTGAGTATGCTTTTGATAAGTGGCCCGGCAAATTTGCAATACATAGTTATCTGGACTACAAGCGTCCCGCAGACCACGCTACAAAGCCTCTTGTAAGCTTTTCGCATTGGGCGGGAATCTGGAACAAGGACGAAAATCACGTTTCCGGATTTAAGGCTGATTACGACTATATGTCAGATAACGACATAATTCCGTGTATACTTGTTCCGGATACGGTTGAGGCCTATAAGGATGCTCTTGATATGGGATGCAGAATGTTCACGAGCGATGACCCCGCAAAGGGCATTGAGGTCCTTAAGGAGCTCGGAGAAAGATAAAATAGTTTTAAAAATGTGTTAAATGAATCGTTAGGAGATAACAAATATGCAGAGTTTTGAACTGTATAATCCTGTCAGAGTTATTTTCGGAATTGGCGAAAGCAAGAAAATAGCTGAGCATGTAAAGGCATTAGGCAAGAAAGCTATGATTGTTTCTTATGAGGAGCATAGCTTTTTCCAGGACTTGTTAAGCAATACCGAGGCTGCGCTTGAAAAGGCGGGCATCGAAGTTGTTAAGTTCTATTATATTCAGGCGAACCCCCTCATCAGCCACATTAGAAAGGCTGCGGAAATTTGCAGAAACGAATCTGTTGATTTTTGTATCGCAATCGGCGGCGGTAGCGTAATGGACTCTACCAAAGCAATAGCTGCAAGTGTGTTCTATGAGCACGATCCTTGGAAAATGTTCGTTTCCCGTCAGGACTGCAGTGTTGACATTCCTCCCGAGAAGGCTCTGCCTACTGTAATGGTACCTACGTTGCCTGCGACCAGTAGTGAAATGAACTGCATCGCTGTTGCAACAAATGACGATACACAGGAAAAGACATACGTTTCTACACCCATTATTTATCCTCATACTTCAATCATCGACCCTGAGTTGACCTGTTCGTTGCCTAAATTCCAGACAACTATCGGTGCTGTTGACGCTATGTCACACGTTTTTGAGGCGTATTTGAACGGCGATCAGAATTCACCTTTGCAGGATAGATTGCACGAGGGAATTATTGTTACTATTATGTCCGAGATCCGCGAGATTTTAAAGGATCCTTCTAACGTAGAGCACCGTGCAAATATGCAGTGGGCGGCTTCTTTGGCTTGGAACGGTTATTTGCAGTCTGGTCTTAACGCTACAACTCCTATGCACCAGATGGGACACGTATTGTCCGCGTTGTACAATACACCTCACGGCGTTACCCTTGCTATCGGTATTGACAATTATTTTAGATACACTGCTAACCTGAATGAGGAGCGTGCAAAGCGCTTTGCACTTTTGGGAACCAAGGTATTTAATCTCAGCAGAGATAATATGACCGATTTAGAGCTTGCAAATAAGACAGTAGATCTTTTTGTTGCGTTTATGGATGAAATCGGTGTTCCTCATACTCTTTCCGCTGCAGGTATTCCCGAATCTGATATTGAAAAAATTGCAGATGAAATTGTAGCGCACGGATGTAATGCTGACAAGAAACTTGATGCAATTCCTCCTGTCGGAAGAGACGGTATTGTTGAAATACTGAAGATGGCAAAGTAATTTCTTTGTAAAAACAAATATATTCCAAAAATAGAGGCAATACAATTCAGCATTGTATATGCTTCTATTTTTGGTAATGCGCGAAAAGAAAAAACTAAAAAATTATACATCAAATTACCGCAAGCGGAGATTTGATTGTTCGTCTGATATATGCGGCATTTAGATAAAGGAGAAAAAAATGGAATTTTATACTCCTAATGGCTTAAAACGGCCCGTTCGTCTTTGTGAAAATACACGAAAATTTGCATATGAATCGCTGAACAGAAAATACGGTCTCGAAACAATGAAGACCGATGCAATGATTCTTGATGGAATCGAAGGCTTTTCTGATCTGTCTGATATTGATAGGTACGATGTTGCAATAAAGCTTATTGTCGAAAATGCACCTATCCGTATTTGCGAAGGAGAAAAACTCAGCGGTGCGGCAACTTTAGGACGTGCTATAAGACACTATGTTCCTGCGACACTGGGCGGAAAAACATTGTTTTACAGTGTGAGCCATTTGACTGTAGACTTTGAAACCGTGCTTAAAAAAGGTGTAAACCACATAAAAATGCAAGCTGAAGCTGCATACTCGAGATTTCGTGGAACCGAAAAGGAGGCTTTTGCAAAAAGTTGTCTTAATTCCGTTTCGGCATTTGAAATATGGCACAGACGTTATCTCGAGGCTTTGCACGGACGCTTGGAGTATGCATCAAATTATGAAAACCTTAAGCGCGTTCCGTTTGAGCCGGCACGTAATTTTTACGAAGCTGTGCAGAGCATTTGGTTTACGTTCGCATTTCTTCGCCTTTGCGGAAACTGGCCTGGAATAGGCAGAATTGATTATTTACTTGGCGATTATTTGAAAAAGGATTTAAGCGACGGAAGTATAACGCTCAATGAAGCCAGGGAAATACTTGCCCATTTGTTTATTAAGGGATGCGAATGGATAAACGGTGAACTTGACTGTCCTTTTAAAGGCAGTGGTGATGCTCAACATTATCAGAATATTGTTTTGGCGGGCGTGGACGAAAATAATGTCGAGGTTACAAACGAGGTGACATATCTTGTACTTGACATATTAGAGGAACTTGGTATAAGCGACTTTCCAACGTCTGTTCGCATTAACCGAAACACCGACGAATCGCTTTTGCGCAGAGTGGCAGAGGTTATGCGATACGGCGGCGGAACCATTGCAATATACAATGAGGAAACCGTTATATCCGCTCTTATTAAGGATGGTTATGACGAGCGAGAGGCGCGCAAATTTGCCAACGACGGTTGCTGGGAGGTTCAGGTTCCAGGAAAAACCAACTTCTCATATATTCCTTTTGATTCATTACAGGTGTTGCAGAAGCTTACGCTTGGCAGATATAACGAAGACATATCATTCGGTAATTTTGAAGAACTGTACGAAAAGTATATAGCAGATCTCGGCTCGCACGTTAAAAAGATTTATCAAGAGGTACGTGATAGGTTTGAGGACAGCGAGAACGAGGTTGCTTTAAAATGGAAGCCGAGAACTCCTTGCACCGTTATATCGCTTTTTGAAAACGGATGTATTGAAAAGGGACTTTCGTATCACGAGGGCGGACCGATATACAACATAGTTTCACCTCATATCGGCGGACTTGCAGATACTGTAAATTCGCTTTATGCAATAAAACGTCTTGTTTTTGACGAAAAGAGAATCACATTTGAAAAGTTTATGCGAATTCTCAAGGACAATTTTGAAGGCGAAGAGGTGCTTCGTCAATATCTCCTCAACCGTTATACATACTTAGGTAATGACAATGATGAGGTTGATAGTATTGCGGCACGGTTACTTTCTGATTTTGCCGATATTTGTCTATCGTTTAATGGAAAATGCGGTTATAGATTTCCTGCCGGCGTAAGCACGTTCGGAAGACAGCTTGAATGGGCTCCGAAAAGATTGGCGGCTCCTCACGGCAGACGCGCGGGTGACGTTCTCGCCGCAAACTGTTCTCCTACTCCGGGTACGGATAGGGAAGGGGCGACCGCTATTGTACGCTCATATTGTAAAATAGATCTTTCAAAGCTTGCTACCGGTGCTGCGCTTGATATTAGGCTTTTGCCATCCAGTGTAAGCGGTGAAGACGGAATTAATGCATTGATTTCGCTGATGAAGGGATTTGTAAGCCTTGGTGGTTTCTTTATGCAGATTGACGTCGCAGATGCATCCGTGTTGAAGGCCGCACAGGCAAATCCTGAGGATTTTCAAACGCTTTCCGTCAGAGTTTCGGGATGGAATGCGAGATTTGTTACCTTGAGCCGTGAATGGCAGGATATGGTGATTGAACAGAATGAGCACTGAAGTAAAGCTTAACGTTACCGAGATACAGCGTTTTTGTATGCACGATGGACCAGGTGTTCGTACAGCCGTTTTTTTAAAAGGCTGTCCACTCAGATGTGCATGGTGCCACAATCCCGAAACACAGAAAAAAGAGTCAGAGGTATCATTTTATAAAACAAAATGTATAGGCTGCGCATTCTGTGTTGACACTTGCCCTGAGGGGGCGCATGTGATAGCTGATGGGCACTGTATCGAGCGTGAGAAATGCATACGCTGCTTCAAATGTATTAATGGCTGTCCGACCGGCGCCGTGGAAGTATGCGGAAGAGAAATGACTGTCGACGAAATAATTTCGGCAGTTATGAAGGATAAGGCGTTTTACGGTGAAAATGGCGGAATAACCGTCTCGGGCGGTGAACCACTGATGCAAGGCGATGCAACAGTAGAACTTTTAAAGGAAAGCAAGAAAAACGGACTTTCCACTGTGGTTGAAACCTGCGGATATGCTGATCCGGAAATTTTGCGTTCTGCAATACCTTATACGGATTTGTTTCTGTGGGATATAAAGGATACGGATGACGCAAGACATAAACACTATACCGGAGTTTCAAATCGTCTTATAATGGAAAACTTGAGCTTTGCAAACGGGCTTGGGGCGAAAATCAGGCTTCGCTGTATTCTGATTAACGGAATAAATACAAAGGAAGAGCATTATCTCGGGATTGTTGAAATCGCAAGAAAAATCAATCTGCTTGAAGGCGTTGAAATTATCCCATATCATGCATACGGCGGTTCTAAGGCTACGTTTATCGGGCGAGAGGATAACGGATGCACTGAGTGGATTCCTACAGAGGAACAGATTGAATATGCGCGGAACTGTCTGCGTGACGGCGGTATCCGAATTGTATAGCGTTCTTTTATATTTTGCAGAGAAGTATTGAAAAATTTGTACCTTTGTGATAGAATATATTGTCACTATGATGAGGCTTCTTTTTAGAAACCTTGCATAATATAAGGAGAAAATAAATGAAACTTGGTATAGTAGGTCTTCCTAATGTAGGAAAGAGTACTCTTTTTAATGCTTTGACTAACGCGGGCGCTCAGTCTGCTAACTATCCTTTCTGTACAATCGACCCTAATGTCGGTATTGTTACCGTTCCTGATAAGCGTCTTGACGTGCTTGCAGAGATGTATAACCCCGAGAAATACACTCCTGCCGTCATTGAATTTGTTGACATTGCAGGTCTTGTACGCGGAGCATCCAAGGGCGAGGGTCTTGGTAACAAGTTCCTTTCTCACATTCGTG
>JAFYPS010000046.1 GCA_017547395.1 Clostridia bacterium | reverse complement strand
GAAAAAAAGGACAGTTTAAATCTTGCACCGTTTGAAATAATTCCGTATGTCCTCGGTCGGTGCGCAGACGTGGAAGAGGCGCAAAAAAGCCTTGAAAAGCTTAACGTGTGCGACATTTCTTTTTCGGGTGAATTTGCCGCCACTCCACTTCATTGGATAGTTGCCGATAAAAATCGATCGATTGTCGTGGAATCGGTTAGGGGCGGGCTTGAAATATACGAAAATAATATTGGTATTATGACAAACGAGCCACCGTTTCCGTATCATCTGGCGCGGCTGCAGGACTTTTCGGGACTTTGCGCCACAGATCGTGGTGGCACGTATTCGCGAGGACTTTCTGCATACGGTCTGCCGGGCGATTTTTCCTCGTCATCGCGCTTTGTTCGCGCGGCATTTCTGCTTGAAAATTCGGTTACAGAGGGAAGCGCGGTAAATCAGTTTTTCAAAATTCTAAATAGCGTCAGTGTGCCGCGCGGTGCCGTGCGCCTTGAAAACGGAGAGAACGTTATCACGCAGTATGAATCTTGTATGGATATGGAAAACGGGGTTTATTACTACAAAACCTACTCGGACCCGCAAATAAAAAAGGTTCTCATATGAGAACCTATTTTATTTGATTTCTCCGACAGAGAAAAGCACGTTTTTTTCATCAATAGTGAGAAGACCGTATGTGTATCTGCCGTCACGCGTTTCGCCGATACTGCCGGGGTTAAATAGGTAGATTCCGCTTTCCGCATCGAACTCCTCGCGTGCGACGTGTGTGTGACCGTACAGTGCTATGTCTGCGTTCTTTTCTTTGGCGGCGTTTAAGAGCGCGCCGGTACCGCTCTTGACAAATCGAATATGTCCGTGACACATAAATATGCGGTGTGAGCAGATTTCAAGCGTGAGCTCGGTTTCCTCCACTCCGTCAAGAAAGGTGTCGCAGTTGCCGCGCACAGCGACAAATGCGGCATCCGGATTTACGGCGCGGAGCGCATCAATATGCCTTGCTCCGTCACCGAGAAAGAGCACGGTTTTGCAGTTGCGGTGCATTCTGACCGCTTCTGCCGCGCGATGCACCCCGCCGTGTATGTCTGATAAAATCAAAATTGTTTCCATAGTAATAGTTGAAAGTGTAAAATTGAAAATTGAAAATTAAGGAATGTTTTTGGAGCTTTGCTCAAAAAACCACCTTCACTTTCCACTTTCCATTTTCAATTTTCCATTCCCATAAACTTTAATTTATCTTTCTAATTTTTCTTTCAGGTACGTTCCTGTGTATGAGCCTTCGACTTTGGCAACTTCTTCGGGCGTGCCCTCGGCAACGATTCTGCCGCCGCCGTCGCCACCCTCGGGACCAAGGTCAATGATGTGGTCGGCGACCTTTATCATATCAAGGTTGTGCTCGATAACCACCATAGTGTTACCGCCGTCGCAAAGGCGACCGAGAACAGTGATAAGTCTTGAAACGTCGTCGGTGTGAAGTCCTGTCGTAGGCTCGTCGAGAATATACATAGTTCTGCCCGTCGAGCGCTTTGCAAGCTCGGTTGCAAGCTTTACGCGCTGAGCCTCACCGCCCGAAAGCGTGGTAGAGGACTGACCGATTTTGATGTATCCGAGTCCGACGTCGTAAAGTGTCTGCATCTTGCGCTGAATAGACGGAATTCCGCTGAAGAATTCGATACCCTCTTCAACTGTCATTTCAAGAACGTCATAGATGTTTTTGTCCTTGTAGTGCACCTCGAGCGTTTCGCGGTTATAGCGTTTGCCTCCGCAGACGTCGCATTTTACGTAAACGTCGGGGAGAAAGTGCATTTCTATGCACTTTACGCCGTCACCCTCGCAGGCTTCGCAACGGCCGCCCTTGATGTTGAAAGAAAAGCGTCCTGACTTGTAGCCGCGCGCCTTAGCCTCGCGTGTCTTGGCGAAAAGCTCGCGGATATCCGCAAAAACTCCGGTATAAGTTGCGGGGTTTGAGCGAGGCGTACGGCCTATGGGACTCTGGTCGATGCAGATTACCTTGTCAAGGAACTTTACGCCCTCAATGTCGTCGTGGTCGCCGGGGAAGGTGTTTGCTCGGTTAAGCTGTGCCGCAAGGCTCTGGTGCAGGATAGAGTTTACAAGCGATGATTTTCCGCTTCCCGAAACACCCGTTACGGCTATGAATTTACCGAGGGGGAAGGTAACGTCAATATTTTTGAGATTGTGTTCACGCGCACCCCTCACGGTGAGGAACTTTCCGTTTCCTTCGCGACGGGTTTCGGGAACGGGAATACTTTTTCTACCCGAAAGGTATTCGCCCGTGATTGAGTCTTTGGTATTTTCGACTTCCTTCGGAGTTCCTGCCGCGCAGATATATCCGCCGTGAATACCCGCGCCGGGGCCTATGTCAACAACGTAGTCTGCGGCGCGCATAGTGTCCTCGTCGTGTTCAACGACTACAACGGTGTTGCCGAGGTCGCGCAGGTCGCGGAGGGTTGCGATAAGCTTGTCGTTGTCGCGCTGATGAAGACCGATACTCGGCTCGTCGAGGATGTAAAGCACGCCTACAAGTGAAGAGCCGATTTGTGTTGCCAGGCGGATTCTCTGTGCCTCACCGCCCGAAAGCGTTCCCGCTTTGCGTGCGAGGTTAAGGTATTCAAGCCCCACACTGCAAAGGAAAGAAAGGCGCGCGCGGATTTCTTTGAGAATTTCTTTTGAAATCTGCTCTTTTTCGGGGTCAAGTTCAAGCCCGTTCACAAACTCAAGCATCTTGTCGATAGGGAGCAGACAAATTTCGTGAATGTTCTTGCCGCCAACGGTGACCGACAGCATCATTTTGTTGAGTCTGCCGCCGCCGCATTCGGGACAGACCTGTTCTTCGAGCAGAGTTTCGTAGTATTCAAGTCCGTAGCTTTCTCTGCGGCGGTCGATCATTGGGATGATGCCCTCAAAGTTGACCGTCTGATGGTGTGCAGTACCGCCGAAATAGCGTGTGATGGTGTACTTTTCTTTACCCGTACCGTAGAGAAGTGCATTCATCGCGGTACGCGAAAAGTCCTTCAGCGGCTGGTCCAATGTAAAGCCGAATTTTCTGCCGACTGCCTCGATAAGAGGGCCGTTCCAGCTTTCTTCTTCCATGGTTTTAAATCCGTTGCAGGCTATGCCGCCATCGCGGAGCGAAAGCGACTTGTCGGGCAGAAGTTTCTTCTCGGAAACGCGCGTCAGTGCGCCAAGACCCGAGCAACGGGGACACGCACCGTTAGGAGCATTGAATGAAAACATTCGCGGCTCAAGTTCGCCAAAACTGATGCCATGCTCCTCGCAGGCGTATTTCAGCGAGTAGTCAAACTCGGTTTCATTTCCCTCGCGCGGCATAGTGACAACCTTTACAACGCCGTCGGTGAGGCCTACCGCGGTTTCAACCGAGTCACCGATACGCGTGCGCGCGTCGGGGCGGTTGATAACACGGTCTATAACGATTTCGATAGTGTGCTTTAAGTTCTTGTCAAGGGTAATTTCTTCGGAAAGGTCATAGAGACTGCCGTCAACGCGAACGCGTGAATATCCGCTTCGGCGTGCATCGGAAAATACCTTTTCGTGCATACCCTTTGCAGCGCGTACAACGGGCGCCAGAATCATCATTCTCTCGCCTTCGGGAAACTTCTGGATAGAGTCGATGATAGAGTCAACCGTCTGCTGCTTTATTTCCTTGCCGCATTCGGGGCAGTGCGGAATGCCGCAACGCGAGTAAAGAAGACGTAAGTAGTCGTATATTTCGGTTACGGTGCCGACCGTGGAACGCGGGTTTTTCGACGTGGTTTTCTGGTCGATTGAAATTGTGGGCGAAAGTCCCTCAATGCTGTCTACCTCGGGCTTGTCCATCTGTCCGAGAAACATTCTCGCATAGGAGGAGAGCGACTCGACAAAGCGGCGGTGACCCTCCGCGTAGAGCGTGTCAAATGCAAGTGAGGATTTTCCGCAGCCCGAAAGACCTGTCAGCACCGTCAGCTTGTCGCGCGGAATCGTCAGGTCAATATTTTTGAGGTTGTTAGCCCTTGCGCCTTTTATGATTATATCTCTTGCCATAATGTATCCTTTTTTGTAAATTAAAGTTTATGTGAGGAAACAATCCCTCAGTCAGCTTTGCTCGAACCGCAAAACGCGCAAAGCGCATTTTGCGGACCTCTCGCGCCGACAGCTCCCTTTGCACAAGGGAGCCTCGGTTTCATCTTATTTTAGCCTCCCTTGTGTAAAGGGAGGTGGCGTTTTCGGTACGAAAATGACGGAGGGATTGGTACCGTAAACATTAATCTACAGTCCTTTTAGTTCTTTTATCTTGTCTCTTAAGAAGGCAGCCTTCTCAAATTCGAGCTTCTGTGCAGCTTGGCGCATTTCCTTTGTAAGCTGCTCGATGAGGTTTTCGCGCTCGGCTTTCGAGAGCTTCTTTTTCTCGTTTGCCGCTTCCTTTTTGCTCTTGCCGCCAAGGCTGATAACGTCGTGAACCGCTTTGACAATCGTCTTTGGTTCAATGCCGTTTTCCTTGTTGTAAGCATCCTGAATTGAGCGGCGGCGCTCGGTTTCGTCAATGGCGCCCTTCATCGAGCGTGTGACTGTATCCGCGTACATTATTACCTTGCCGTTTGCATTACGCGCCGCGCGGCCTACCGTCTGTACAAGCGAGGTTTCGCTTCGGAGAAAACCTTCTTTATCTGCGTCAAGTATTGCAACGAGCGACACCTCGGGGATGTCAAGACCTTCTCTGAGCAGGTTTATTCCGACAAGCACGTCGAAAATGCCAAGGCGCAGGTCGCGGACAATCTCCATTCGCTCAATGGTTTCAACACTGTGGTGATTGTATTTTACCTTTATTCCGTTTGAGTCAAGGTATTCGGTCAGGTCTTCCGCCATTTTCTTTGTAAGCGTGGTTACAAGCACTCTTTCGCCTCGCGCGCTTCGTGTGCGGATCTCGCCAATTAGGTCGTCAACCTGTCCCTCAATGGGGCGAACCTCTACCACGGGGTCAAGAAGTCCCGTCGGTCGGATAATCTGTTCGACAATCTGACCGCTCCTGGTTTTTTCATATTCGCCGGGGGTTGCGCTGACGTAGATAACCTGATTGAGTTTGCTTTCAAACTCGTCAAAGAAGAGCGGGCGGTTGTCATATGCCGAGGGGAGCCTGAAGCCGTATTCGACAAGGTTGGTTTTTCTTGCCTTGTCGCCTCCGCTCATACCGCGCACCTGCGGCAGAGTTACGTGCGACTCGTCTATGAACATAAGAAAATCCTTTGGAAAATAGTCGAGCAGAGTGTAGGGTGTTGAGCCTGCGGGGCGACGGGAAAGCACGCGCGAATAGTTTTCAACGCCCGAGCAAAATCCGACCTCGCGCAGCATTTCAAGGTCGTAGCGCGTGCGCTGTTCAATGCGCTGCGCTTCTATCAGTTTGTTTTGCGAGGTGTAAAAGTCAATGCGCTCTTCGAGTTCTTCCTCAATTTCCTTTAACGCTTCTTCGCGCTTGTCATCGGTTACGGCATAGTGTGTTGCGGGGAAGATAACCGTAAATTCGAGTCCGCGCAAAAGCTCGCCCGTAACTGCGTTGACCTCGCTTATGCGGTCTATTTCATCGCCGAAAAATTCAATGCGCACAGTCTTTTCGTTTTCGGATGCGGGGAACACCTCGACCGTGTCGCCGCGAACGCGGAACTTGCCGCGGACAAATCCGATATCGTTTCGCTCGTAGCCGATCATTACAAGGCGGCGGAGAAGCTCCTCGCGCTCCATTGTCATTCCTTCACGGACGATTATCTGCAGCTCCTGATATTCCGACGGGTCGCCAAGGCTGTATATGCAGGATACGCT
>JAFYPS010000045.1 GCA_017547395.1 Clostridia bacterium | reverse complement strand
TACTGTACCTCCATATTCATAATATTGCATTACTTTATATTGTACTATACTTTTTGGCGATTGTCAACTTTTAATTAATGCAATTTCCTCTTCATAGGTATTACGGATTTTTTCGTCAAAAACCGCAAAAAGCACCTCAGTAAGTTTTTCACCGATTTCTCTGCCGCGCAGATCGGTATTTTCGATAATATCGCTGCCGCTTATTTTAAGGTCGGATACGCTAAAACAATTTTCATTTTCAAGCAAATCCGAAACTGCTCTGTAAAGTTCTGTATTCCGTTCTACAAGCGCACAGTCGGCAAGCGCATCTCCGCCATAAAGGTATATCGCGCGACGAAGTGTCGGCAAATCAAGGCTCGACGGAATCTCGCAATCTATTATTCGCTTAACCCGGCTTGAAAAATCGGCAGACGTCTTAAGCGAGGAAATATGCGAAGCTGCATTTTTGTCTTTGAAAATCAATGCCGCAAGCCGAACGTCGGCACGTGCGGGCAGGCCGTCTATTATAGAGAACGCGTCCCTGTTTATATCGGGATTTTTTAAAATACTGTCAAAGATCTTATGCTCTTCCATAAGCTTAAGGATTTTTGAAGCCGATTTTCCTACAAGCAGTTTTTCAAGCTCGGCAAATACTCTTTCACGTGACACAAGGGAAAGTCTCGGTGAGAGTTCTGCCGCCGCTTTAAGAGTTTCTTCTTCTATTTCAAAACCAAGTTTCGATGCAAAGCGGAACGCGCGGAGAATTCTGAGTGCATCCTCGGTAAATCTGAGTTTCGGATCGCCTACAGCGCGTATTATTTTGCCCTCAAGGTCTTTTCTTCCGCCGTACAAGTCTACGGTTACACCGTCAAGCCCCATCGCCATAGCGTTAACGGTGAAGTCTCTGCGGCAAAGGTCGTCGGCAAGGTTTAAGGTAAACGAAACGCTGTCGGGATGACGCCCGTCGGTATACGTTGTTTCGGTTCTGTAGGTAGTAATTTCAAAAGGACAACCACAATGAATAACAGTGACAGTGCCATGCTTCAGTCCCGTCGGTATCACTTTATCATCTGCAAAAATCTCTGCCGTTTTTTCAGGGAGTGCGTTAGTTGCAACGTCAAAATCGCTTGGCTCTTTTGAAAGAAGATAGTCCCTTACACATCCGCCGACAAGATAACCCTCATAGCCCGCAGCATTAAGTTTGTTCAAAATATATTCTACCTGTTTCGGAATATACATATCCTACCTCCTTTCACCGGTGTAATTCTATTGTAACACAAAAGAACAAAAAAATCTACTGCGATATTGTGGGGGAATCGTAACCCCAAGGTCTCGCTTTGCGAGCCCTGATCCCTCGCTTCGCGATACGGGGAATCAGAACCCAAACTGCGCGATTTTCTTTGCACGTATTTTTACTTAAGTTCGTCGCGCAGTTATTTCAAATCCTTTGGATTTGAGGGGGTCGATTCCATAAGCTTATGCAACAAAAAATCCCAACCGATTGGTTGGGATTTTTTTGTTGGTGACCCGTGGGGGAATCGAACCCCCGTTACCGCCGTGAAAGGGCGGTGTCTTGACCGCTTGACCAACGGGCCATATATGGTAGCGGAAGTTGGACTTGAACCCACGACCTATCGGGTATGAACCGATTGCTCTAGCCAGCTGAGCTATTCCGCCATAGCAGTGCCTTTTGGCACCAGCGAGAATTAGTATAGCATACAGAGATCGTTTTGTCAACAGATTTTTTAAAAAAGTTGTAAAATATTTTATTGTTGCACCTTTTGACTTATGATGTCAAAAACATAGGCACATACAAAGCCCAAAATCACAAGAAAAATCTGTAAAAAAGCATCAAAAAGACTTGTATATGAGGTCGGAAGTATAGGAAGCGTTGTAGCCACTACTATTCCCAGTATGATATGTGACATCACTGAAAAATGCTTTTCGTAAAGTATATTTATGAGCTTGGCAAGAAGTATAAGCGAACCTACGCCACCTACTGCAAGCGGAATAAGCACCGAAAAATCAAAAGCCATTGCTCCGTCCGCAATAGGACCGAGAAGTCCAAGAAAAAGCAGTATTGCGGAAGAACTGAGTCCCGGCAGTACTATACTAAGTCCCCAAATGGCACCTCCAACAGCAAACCACAAAAAGTTGGGAGTTACCGAAAGTCCGCTTGAAGACTTAAGAAGTGCAAAAGTTGTATAGAACATAACAAAACTTGCCAAAAGCGATATATACGAAGCCTTGCTGCGCTTTTCTTTACCCGCAGTACGCCAGAGTGACGGAATAGTTCCCAAAACCAACCCGGCAAATGCGGCAGTCGCAAGCGCTTCGTGCGTTTCGATGAGCGTACTTACGGCTTTTACAAGCATAAAAAAGCCTGCGGCAGCGCCAAGTCCCACCGGCAAAAGTCGGCGCCAGTGCTTTTTCAGCCCACTAAAAGGAGAAGCAAGCACCTCCATAAAAGGTTTATATATCCCGAAGACTATGCAAAGCACGCCCCCGCTAATTCCGGGCAGAATTCCGCTGACACCTATAACAAGACCCTGAAATACAGCGAGAATAATGCTTACCGTTCTGTTTCTTTTTGCCTTTTCCACTATTCCCTCCGCAAAATATTTTATACCTTTATAATATTATAGTTTTTTACTTTTGGCAAGTATATTTAACAAATATAATCAAAAATCCGCTTCTTACGAAGCGGATTTTTACTATTCATTCCATTTAAAACTGCCTGAAAGAAGAGTTGTTCCCTCGTTTGATACGCTGAGAATGCCTCCGTCGGTATGGCCTGTTTTTTCTTCACCGTCTTCAAGTTCAATGCGTACGTCGCACGGAACAACGGATGTGACAAACGGGATGTGTCCCGCCATAACCATAAGGTCGCCTGCGGCACCTCTGAGTATTACCGAAACAACGTCACCTGAAAACGTATTGCCGTCAGGCGATGCTACTGTAAGCGGGAAGGTTCTCACTTGCCCACCTTCTTTGCCTTTTCAATAGCCTGTTCTATTGTGCCTACAAAGAGGAATGCACTCTCAGGAAGGTCATCATGCTTGCCCTCGATAATCTCCTTGAAGCCGCGGATAGTTTCGCTTAGTGGCACGTAAACGCCCGGAACGCCGATAAACTTTTCGGAAACGTGGAAAGGCTGAGAAAGGAAACGCTGAATCTTTCTTGCGCGCTGAACCAAAAGTTTGTCCTCGTCAGAAAGCTCGTCCATACCCATAATTGCGATGATATCCATAAGCTCGTTATAGCGCTGAAGAATTCTCTGCACTTCACGCGCAACCGTGTAATGCTCACTACCGAGGATATCGGGAGAAAGAATACGGCTGGTAGACTCAAGGGGGTCAACCGCCGGATAAATACCCTGCGAAGCAATGCTTCTTGAAAGAACCGTTGTCGCATCAAGATGTGCAAACGTGGTTGCGGGAGCAGGGTCGGTAAGGTCATCGGCAGGAACGTATACCGCCTGAATAGAGGTAATAGAACCCTTCTTGGTAGACGTAATTCTTTCCTGAAGCATACCCATTTCAGTAGCAAGCGTCGGCTGATAACCAACCGCCGAGGGCATACGTCCAAGCAGTGCGGAAACTTCACTGCCCGCCTGAGTAAAACGGAAAATATTATCAATGAAGAGTAGCACGTCCTGTCCCTCTTCGTCACGGAAATACTCCGCCATTGTAAGTCCCGAAAGGCCTACACGCATTCTCGCTCCGGGAGGCTCATTCATCTGTCCGTATACAAGCGTCGTGTTCTTGATAACGCCTGACTCGGTCATTTCATTGTAAAGGTCATTACCCTCTCTTGTGCGCTCGCCAACGCCGGTAAACACGGACAGACCGCCGTGTTCCTTTGCGATGTTGTTAATGAGTTCCATAATAAGAACCGTCTTACCAACGCCTGCACCGCCGAAAAGACCGATTTTGCCGCCCTTGGAATATGGGCAAAGCAGGTCGATAACCTTGATACCCGTTTCGAGAATCTCAGTCGAGGTAGAAAGCTCATCATATGCAGGCGCCGCTCTGTGAATATTCCATCTCTCTGCCTTTTCGGGAGCGGGAATATTGTCAACCGCATCGCCCAAAACGTTAAAGATGCGTCCAAGAGTTTCTCTGCCGACGGGAACGCTTATCGCGCTTCCCGTATCGGTGACGGGAGTGCCGCGCACAAGACCGTCGGTAGACGACATTGCAATACATCTTGCAGTATTGTCACCGATATGCTGAGCGACTTCAACCGTCAGGGTTTTATCGCCAATCTGCATAGTAAGCGCATTATAAATAGCAGGCAAACTGCCTTCAGGAAAGCGAACGTCAACTACAGGTCCCATAACCTGCGCAACACTGCCTTTTGCTATATTTGACATTTATAACTCCATTCTGTCGCAGTCTACATTCCGCTGCCTGCGACTATTTCGGTAATCTCCTGAGTAATTGCGCCCTGACGCGCACGGTTATACTCAAGCTTAAGACCGTCGATCATCTGTTGTGCGTTCTTACCCGCACTGTCCATTGCACATCTGCGTGCCGCTACCTCGCTTGCAAAGCTTTCACGTGCCGCACTGACAAGTATTCCCGCTACGTATTCGGGAATTGCCGCATTGAGAATTGTAAGCTCGTCAGGCTCGAAAATCATACCGTGATTCTGCGCGCCATCCTTTTTCTCAAGCGGAAGCACCCATTTTACAATAGCCTCCTGAGTGAGCATAGACACGTACTTTGTGCAAACTATGCCGACACGCGAATACTCGCCGTCACAAAACGCCTTGCAAATAGTATTCGATATAGCGATAGCATCTCCGTATGAAAAGTTCTCGGCATAGCGGAGTTCGCCACCGTATCTGTCATAAGCACGCTTGCCTACCGGGATAATATCTCCCTCGGGAAGAGTCTTTACAAGGCGGAAAATATTTGCATTGTATCCGCCCGCAAGTCCTCTGTCGCCCGCAATAACGATAAGGCATACTCTGCCGCCGTCACTCTTTTTCATATACGGACTTTTTATACACTCGGGGGAAAGGGCAAGCGCGTCTACGGTTTTTGAAACCGCATCTGCATACTGTCTTCCCTTATTCATCGCGTCGGTAGCACGGCGGATTTTTGAAGAGGCAACAAGCCCCATCGCCTTGGTAAGATGCAACGTAGAGTCAACGCTTTTTATACGGGTACGCAGTGATTTGATATCAGCACCCATTACGTCACCTCTGCATCTTTGAAAGTGCTTCCTTAAGGGTTTCTATGTCTTCCTCCTCATAGAAGCCGCTCTCAAAACGTTCAAGCAAGTGAGCATATCCGTTTTCGAGTCTTTCGTACAGAAGTGCTTCGTACTCTTTAACCTTGTTTACAGGAACTTCGTTAAGGTATCCGTTAATTACTGCATAAACGATTGCTACCTGACAACCCACTCTCAAAGGAGAGTTTCTGTCCTGCTTAAGCACCTCAACGATACGCTCGCCAAGTGCAAGACGCGCCTTGGTATCAGCGTCAAGGTCGCTGCCGAACTGAGCAAACGCTTTAAGCTCACGGTACTGCGAGTAAAGGAGCTTGAGTTCGCCCGAAACCTTCTTCATAGCCTTAAGCTGAGCGGAACCGCCAACTCGGCTTACCGAAATACCGGGGTTTATCGCCGGCATAATTCCGGCGTGAAAAAGCTCGGTTTCAAGGAATATCTGACCGTCCGTAATAGAGATTACGTTTGTCGGAATGTATGCCGAAACGTCGCCTGCCTGCGTTTCGATAATCGGAAGCGCGGTTATCGAACCTCCGCCGTATTCGTCGGCAACGCACGCCGCGCGCTCAAGCAATCTTGAATGCAGATAGAATACGTCACCGGGATATGCCTCACGGCCCGGAGGACGGCGGATAAGCAAAGAGAGTGCACGGTAAGCAACAGCGTGCTTCGAAAGGTCGTCGTATACAATAAGAACGTCCTTTCCCTGCTCTCTGAAATACTCAGCCATTGCGCAACCCGCATAAGGAGCAACGTACTGAAGAGGTGCAGTTTCGGAAGCGGAAGCCGAAACAACAATCGTATATTCCATAGCGCCCGCTTTTGTAAGCTGATTTACAAGCTGAACCACCTTAGAACTCTTCTGTCCTATTGCCACGTAAATGCAGAGAACTCCCGTTCCCTTCTGATTGATAATTGTATCAATAGCAATCTCAGTTTTACCGGTCTGACGGTCGCCGATGATAAGCTCACGCTGACCGCGGCCGATCGGAATCATACTGTCGATTGCCTTTATACCCGTCTGGAGAGGTACGCAAACGCTCTTTCTTTCAATGATACCGAGTGCCTCCGACTCAACGGGACGGGTTTCGGTAGTTTCAATCGGGCCCTTGCCGTCTATAGGGTTTCCGAGTGCGCCTACAACTCTTCCGAGCATATTTTCGCCAACGGGTACGGAAAGAACCTTGCCCGTACGGCGTACGGTAGATCCCTCGCGGATTTCATTCTGATTTGAGAGAAGTGCAACGGATACCGCCTCTTCCTCAAGATTCTGTGCAAGTCCAAAGCTTCCGTCTTCAAATTCAAGAAGCTCGCTCGCCATACAGTTTTTAAGTCCGTAAACTCTTGCAATACCGTCACCGACAAGTATTACGGTGCCGGTTTCGCGCATCTCAATGCGCGATTTGTAGTTTTTAATCTGTTCTTTTATTATGTTACTGAGTTCTTCAGGTCTTACACTCACTTACTCATCACATCCTTTACTTCGCTTAAACGGTGACGGAGACTTCCGTCCATAACCTTGCCGTCCATTTCGACAACAATACCGCCAAGCAGTTTTTCATCAACGGTGCACTCAAGATTTACCTTGCTGCCGCTGACCTTTTCAAGTTTTCCCTTGATATTATTTCTTTCGGTTTCGGAAAGCGCAAACGCGCTTGTAACCTTTGCAACAGAAATTCTCTCAGACTCGTCAAGCAATTTCTTATACTCGCTGACTGAGGACGAAAATGAACGCGCACGTCCCTTTTCGGTGAGAAGCTGGAGAAAAGAAAGCACGTTCTCCGGCACAACGTCGCCAAATGCCTCGCTAAGTGCTGCGCATCTCTCGCCGACGGGAATGCTCGGAGAAGCAAGAAAGTCGATATATTCAGGTGCAAAGTCAAATGCCGTTTTCACGGTCATAAGCGCATCGTAATACTCGTTTTTACTGTTCTCTTCAAGTGCCAGCGAAAAAAGTGCGGTTGCATATTCTTTGCCGATATCAGTCATTGCCGCCACCTATATTCTCAATAAAGGAATCTATAAGCTCACGGTGATCGCTTGGCTTAACCTCGCGTGCAAGCATCTTTTCGGCAATTGCGGCAGAAACCATAACGATTTCGTGCTTAACGGCACTTTCAGCCTTTTTCTTTTCAAGCTCTGCTTCCATCTCGGCAACCCTTATAATTCCGTCAGCCTTTTCGCGTGCTTCCGAAACTATTCTGTCACCGCGGATTTTAGCATCATTTGCGGCTTTTTTAATTATTTCATCTGCCTCTGTATCTGCATTTTTCATCTTCTCTTCCCAATTCTCTTTGTTGCGAAGAGCATCAGTATTGGCCTTTTCGGCATCAGAATACTGCGCGTCAATTGCAGCCTGTCTCGCATCAAGCATCTTCATAACAGGCTTGAACAAGAACTTTTTAAACAAAAGAAAAATTATCGTAAGATTGGCAAGAGAAATCAGAATATTCCACAGATTGACAGAAATGACGTCAAGTGTCTGCATATTTAACCTACTATACTCATAAGAATGTCAACGAGGGTGTTGGGTGCAACAAAGATAAGGAGAATTGCGATAACAAGTGCATAAAGGCCTGTTGTTTCTGCAACTGCACAACCCATAAGCATGGTGGTGGTTACCGAACCCTTGCACTCAGGCTGACGGCCAATAGCCTCACAAGCCTTAGCAACCGCATTACCTTCACCGATACCGGGGCCGATACCTGCGATCATTGCCATACCTGCGCCAAGCGCGCAACAACCAAGAATAATACCAATAGCAAGTTCCAACATTTTAATGTCCTCCAAAATTTATTTATTATTTTTATTTAATTTCTTTTTTAATTTTTCGGCTTTACGTCTTTCATATTCATCCTGCGGGAATCCGCCTGCAACGTAAAGCATTGTCAGCATTGCAAAGATATATGCCTGAAGCAATCCGCTGAATATATCAAAGTAGAGGGAAAGCGCGGCAGGCAAACCTATCTGCAAAAAAGGAATATCGCCGAGGAAGCCGGGGAGCCATCCGAGAAGCATCTTTGAAAGTCCCTGGAGCGCGGTTGCGATAAGCACTGAAATTACAGCGCCCGAAAGCACGTTTCCGTAATGACGGAATGCCATTGAAACAGGCGTTGCAACCTCGCTTATGATATTAAGCGGTGCTAAAAAGGGTACGGGATCGCCAAATCCCTTGACATACTGAATAGGACCGCATTTAAACTTGTAATAGGTTATCAGGATAAATACGAGTATCGCCCAACCTGCAGTTACGTTAATATCCGAAGTAGGCGGATAAAGTCCGACAAGTGTTGAAAGGCTTGAAAATGCGGAAAGTCCCAAAATCGCCGCAACGAACGGTGCAAAGCCTGAAAAATACTCTCCCATATTCTCTTTTACAAGTCCATTTACGCTTTTGACTATCCACTCGGCAATATGCTGACGTTTCAGTTTTCCGTTTATAGCAAGTCCGTGTGTGAAATATAGACACAGTCCGAAAAGCGAAAGCATAACAAGCCACGAATTCACCTGCGACTCGGTTACGAGCCAATCCTGCAAAGGCATCTTCACCGTGAAAAACACCCTCGCACCCGAAATTGATATACCTTCGGCAGCGGGTGTGGTAAGAACCTTTATCGCCATTCCGCACAGAAACGGAAGTACGGTAAGAGCAAGATACAGCACGTCAACAATTTTAAAACGGAGACTTTTATTATTCACTTATTTTTCGCCTCCTTTTACAAAAGGTCTTATTGCAATAGCAATTCTCGGAAAGAAAAGCGGGATTATTACAGCCCACGTATTAAAGCAACTGAGAAGTACCCCTACAGCCGCTACGGCAAACAAAAGAAACGTTCGGAGTGCCTGAGAGACACGCATTGTTTCTTTCGCCTCTTTCTCTTCCTTGTTTACGGCACTCTGTACCGCAAGCCCCATAAGAAGAAAATTGCAGACGCCAAGTGCACCCGAAAGCAGATTCCCAAGCAATACTGTGTAGTCCCAGCGGTGAAGTAACAAAAATACCGCTTGCATCAGAAAACTGAATATTAGCACCCACAGTGCAATATATCCCGTTTCTTTTTTTACGGTCGCATCAATCTTTACCAATCAGGCACCGCCTTTCCTGTTTTCTTTCATTATTTTATTATACCATTGTATGTCTGCTATGTCAAAGGATTATTGTCAAAAGTATGAAAAAAGAGTTACCTTTCGGTAACTCTTTTTATCATATTTTTAATTTCTTCGTTAGAAACTTCTTTTATTCCTGCAATTTTGTCTCTTATAACGTTAAGTATATCGCAGAATGAGTACGAATTGTCTATACTGTCAAAGCCAGAAATCCTTTCTGCGAGCGGAGTGGGGTCAAGCTTTGTAACGTAAACCATATCCATATCCGCAGGCCGTCCCGCACCGTCTGCAATGACAACGCCGTTTTTATCTGCGTAATACGGCTCAACAAATGCAAGGCGTCCGCCGCCATACTCATACGTTTTTGAGTTCGACGGAAGTTTAGGATCTCCAACGTATGCATGATAGCATATCCATCCCTGACCAAAAGCATCGGTAACGTAGGACGCGTGCCCCGAGCCTGTAAGGACGTTATTCTGTCTGAAAATTGACGTAGGCTTTTTCTCCCAGTTTTTTGCATCCATCGGGTCTCCGCCTGTGTATTTAAGCTGACCGAGCTGATACTCTGTAGTCCAGTATCCGCTTCCCGAATAGATTATATAAACGCTGCCGTCCTTGCCGTAAACCGCAGTAGATCCCTCTACAACGCGAGCCGCTCCGCTTTCGGAACCGACCATTTCCCAATCGTAATCAGGCTTACATATCATTGTCGGCTGACCTTTGATTGTCCATGGATTTGTCAGGGGTGCTATACATATATACTGGTAATGGCTATTAGTTCCGTTTTTGTTTGACACTCTTTCCTTTGACATAGCAATAAAAAGAGTGTATGCCTTGCCGTTTATAATAATGCTTGACTGACCGCCTGCCCAAGTTTCTTCCCAATCGGGTATATCCGGTGCAACCACGCGTTCGGGAACGTTAACCGCGCCCGTAACAGGGTTGCCCCAGCGTCCGAGAAGATTGTCCCCGTCAAGACATTTTATTACGTACATACGGTGGTTCTGCTCGCCCTCGTGATACTCGTTTTCGGAGCATGGCGCTATATAACAGTACCATCCGCCGTTACCCGCGCCTACCTGCTCGTCGGTATAGTAATGAATTTCAGGAGACCACTGGTGCATAGACCAGGGGTGACCGCTTGCAGGAGAATAAATAACCTTTTTCTCGGCATATTTAAGGTCGCCGAGATTTCTCGCACGCGCGAGGCTGAGCGTTC
>JAFYPS010000044.1 GCA_017547395.1 Clostridia bacterium | reverse complement strand
TAAATAATTGTATCTAAATCCGCCTTGGCGGAATTTAAATCTTTTAGAGTTCGTTTAATCTCTACTCAAGCAATCGCTTGCTCTTTCGCATAAGTTTTTTTACTTGGTTTCTCTAAAGAATTGTTCGAGATCTCTACACTAAACTTTGTTCGTGTTTCTCTCTTTGTTGTTCAATTTTCAATGACCGAATGTGTCTTCCGCGGTTCCCCGCAGCGACTTTTACAGTATACACCTTACTATCCCCTTTGTCAACACTTTTTTTGAAAAAAATTGCATTTTGAGATTTTGTACAAAACAAGAATATTTTTTGGGCAAAATGACAACAATTTTGCATAAAAGGAGGCGGTAAAAGATGCTGAAATGCCTCTCACGTACTGTAATCATCTACGTTTTGCTAATATTGGCAATTCGCACAACGGGAAAACGGCAAATTGGTGAACTTGAGATTTCAGAGCTGGTTTCCACCCTTTTAATTTCGGAAATTGCATCTCTTCCTATAGGAAATACCGAAATACCGATGTATTATGCAATAGTTCCCACTATAGCAATCGTTCTCCTTGAGATCTGCCTTACATTTCTCAACACGCGCTCCTCCTTGATAAAAAAGATTCTGCTCGGCTCGCCCATTATTCTGATTAAAAAAGGAAAACTGCAGCAAAGCGAGCTCTCAAAAGCAAGAATGACGGTCGAAGAGCTGCTGAGCGAACTGCGGCAAAACGGAATGACGTCTATAGACGACGTAGGCTATGCAATTCTCGAAATCAACGGAAAGCTTTCGGTAATTCCAAAGGCAAGCAGCCGTCCGCTTGAAACGGGCGATATTAAAATCCCCGTCACCGAAAACGGAATCGCGCATGCAATAGTTGTAGACGGAATTATAAAAGAAGAGGCTCTTGCAGGGTCGGACCTGAACAGAAAAAGACTGATGCAGGAGATAAAAAAGTCAAAACTCAGTATCGAGCAAATATTTTTGATGACGGTAGACGATGCGGGAAAAATTAATATAATAAAAAAGGAAAGTTAAAGCCCCGTATGAGATACGGGGCTTTAACTTATATACTGAGGCAACCGTCCTTATCGAACAGTGAAACTATGCGCGGACGCTCAAGCAGAATCGTGTTAGGGCTGTGCATTACGAAACGGAGATTTCCGCCAAGGTCGGTAAATATCATTCCGTGACCGCCGTCCTTGTCGAAAAGCGGTTTATCAAGCAATACCCAATCGCCGTCTATATCACCGTTTGAACTCTTACAAACGAGCTCAACGTATCCTGTGTCCTTATCGTGAGTAGACCAGATACATAAAAGCTCTCCGTTTTCACATCTGTAAAAGAACGGGCCGTCGGTAACAAAGCCGGTTCCCTTTTTGGTAGTTGCCTTAACGTTGGGATAGCTCTTTGCATCCCAAAGCTCTCTCGGTTCGCTGACAGCGCGCGAAAGGTCATCGGAAAGTTCAACCTCGCACACCGTGCCGTTGTCAATCTGCAGCCACTCGTGGCAGAAGACGAGGTGCGGCTTTCCTTTCTTATCTATATAAAGCGTTCCGTCAAGGCACTCCCAGTCAAGCGGGGTTGCGGGGTTTTCGGAAATCGGAACAAACGTGCCGTTTGGCGTATCGCAGACAAGTACGTGCGTTCCGCGGCATCTGCCCTTTGCCTTAAAGGTAGCTATAAGATAAAACTTACCTTTATACATATGAACCTCGGGTGCCCAGAAATGATACTCACCCCAGAAACCGTCGTTTTTCTCAAATATGCATTTAGGAGCAGACCAGTTTTCCAGGTCATCGCTTTCATAAACGTCAAATCCGTACTGATCTCCCCACATACTTCCCTCGTACGGCTGACCGACACGCGAGCCGTACATATAGTATTTATCCTCATACGTAAGAATGAATGGGTCTCTTATGTTTATTTCTGAAAGTTTCATAGTTCATACCTCGTTGATTTTTATATTTCAGGAACCTTCCTTCTGATATACTGCCGGTGACATTCCTTTTTCTTTTTTAAATGCAATATAATAGCTCTGCACACTGCCAAAGCCAACCGCTATAGCCACATCACTTACGCTGTTTTCATCGAGCAGCGGAAGCGACTTTTCAACGCGCATCGAAGAAAGGTATTCGCAAAAACCAATATGAAAAAACTTTTTGAAAACGGTTGAAAAATAGCAGCGGTTGTATCCAAGCTCGGTGGCAACGGTTTCAAGCGTGAGCCGCTCTGTATAGTGTTCCTCAAGATACGTAAGCACCCTTACGGCAAATGAGTCCTTTTTCTTTTCCCCGCCGTCAACCAAAGTACCGTTTTCAAGCATACAGCCGAGCACGTAACGGTAAATTCCGTCACGCGCATAGTAATTCTTGACTTTTTCAAGTTTCAGAAGATGCTCAAAAATATCACGTGTCAAATCCGAAGACAAAAATACAAGATCCGCCATACGGCTTGTACCGACCGCCGAAGCATAAAGTTCACTGTACTTTACGGGCATCACTACGCATAGTGACCTTTGCCCCTCGATAAGCGGAAAATGATGAACTGTAAACGGCGGTAGCATCAGTAAATCACCTTGGTGCAAAACCGTGTGCTCTCCGTCGATATACACGTCCTTACGCTCGCCTATGCAATACAGAAGTTCTATTGAACGGTGAAAATGCACGCCGCTCCTGTTCATACCGAGGTAAAAATACTCAGCCTTATCTCTGTGCTGTTCATATCCCATAAGCTCACCTCCTTGTATAAAGACTATATAATCCGGATGCCAAGGTTTTTAAATATCAAGCCAAAATCAAAAATTAGGCAAATTTAATTTTGCGTTTCCGGGCGAACTAATTCTGTAACGGAAAAAGGTTGTTCGCATGCAGTTTGTGCAGCTTTTTTTGCAATTTTCACTTCATCATCGGTTACTCCTTCGGGAGACCATTTTACATTTGACAAATCAACACCGTATAACGCCTTTAAGAATGTTAAGCCGGCAATATATCTTCCCAAATCATAGCTTAAATGAAACCTATCACGTGTAAGCTTTTTATCAATACACGTGCGGGCATTTTGTATCGCAGTCCCCGCAGGAGAGATTACATCTATATCCTGTATATGCATAACAATATTTTTCGTAATATCAGTAAGCTTTTCATACATCAAAGCTTGGTTTCCATCATAAGAAACAATTTCGTGGTGTGTAGAATCAGGTTCAGGAACCCAAGCCATATTAAATGCAATCTTAACATCTTTATGTGCAATCTTTTTCACGTATTCGATTAAAGGCGACAGATTTACATAACTTTCCGGCGAAGTATATCTGCTTTTGTCGCCGGTTCCGTGCTGTATGGATATATAATCCCACTTTTCTTCTTTTATAGCATCATATATAGAATTTTTTCCTCTATCTTCCCAACCCGAACCTTCGTTCACAAAATACTGGTAGTCAGCAGCATTATTTGTTGCATTACTGAAATGCCTGTTTATGGAGCACCCTCCAATATAAAGATATGTAAATTTAAAGGAATTAACTCCCATAGAACCTGCTATGTCTGCAACGTGTTCCATAGTATCGGCCGCAAAGCTATTTCCAATTGCTAATATTCTCATTTCTTTTTCCCTTCAACAAAATTACATTCTCTTCTTTTAAAAAGTCCGATAAACATAATAAAACCGGATACCAAAACGCCTAAAAAAAGCGGATCAAACGGCAGGAGATTCCACAAGTTAAACACAAGCACTATTAAGGGTCCGAGAATTATTGAAAGCATTGCATATTTTGGCGAAACTCTTCCCGGACTAAAAATTGCAAAACTTAACGGTGCAAAAAGAGCTGCACCGCGCAAACCCATGGACATAAATGCGAAGTTTAATATTGTATCACCAAACGTTCCCATAGATAAAAGACACGCAAAAAACAAAATAACAATTATAAGCTTCTTTTCCGTAAGTTTGCTGCATACTTTTTCTTTTTTTATGCACTTTAGCATCGGTAAAACATCGTTCTTAACGACAGTCGCAATTCCAAGCGTCAGTCCTGCACCGGTCCCCACTACTGCAATAAACAAGGCTCCAAGCACAACCCCGCCTAGCGCCGGCGGCATATACTGCGTTATAAAATAAGTCAATGCAGTTTTTGAAACAATTTCCGGATGCATAGAGCGCATATAAAGACCGACTAAGATTCCGCCGATTCCTATCAGTGGGACAAGTACGGTGCTGATCAAAGCGCCTTTAATTGCCGCTTTTTCGCTCTCTGCCATAAAAATCGCCTGTGCATAGCTTTGTGTGGTAACAACGCCAAGAACAAGCGACAGACATGCTCCCAAATCTTTTCCGACACCTCGCGCAAACAAACTGTAAAAATGCACGTTCTCAGGGTTTTCAATTTTCCGCACGTTCTCGGCAAATTCCGACAATCCTCCGCAGAAATACAACACCAAAAGCCCTACTGACAGCATACTTATATAGAGCAAAAGCATTTTAAAAATTCCCACGAATCCGCTACCTTTTACACCGCCAAAAACAATATATAATATCATAATTATTGCAGAAAATATCAAAGAAAAACTCAATGATAAGTTTGGAAAAACCACTGCAATAACCGCCGTGGCTGCTATCAATTGGGAAATGATGTTTATAAAACTGCCTATAGAAGAAAAAATCGCAGAAATAACGCCGTTTTTCTTTCCATACTCCGATGTAACAAAACCCGTTAGAGTTGTATGCCCACCTCGATATAACGGTTTTGCATATGCTAAAGTCAAAATCAGGCACGCAACACCGCCGCCAAGAGTGAACCACCATGCGCTCATCCCGTATTGATATGCAAGTTGCGCTGTACCAATAGTTGACGATCCGCCAACGAGTGTACCCATAATCGCTCCTGCAACCAGAAAAGAAGTAGCACCTTTTTTATTTTTTGTAATTTTGCCGGAAAAAGCACTTACTGCAATAAGACTGATGATTGTAATTACACTTCCTATAATCAGTTCAAACTTCACAGAGGTTCTCCTTTTCGATAATTTGCGACGTTCTTTCTATAAAGACTGTATATCCGGTTGCAGATGCTCACAACCAAACCGGATTTAAAAATCATCTGTTATTTATGAGACTCTTTCCTTCCCATTCTCTCGGTCTGTCAATTGACATTATATCCGCAATCGTCGGAGCTATATCCAATATACTGACATTTTCCAATTGCTTTCCTTTTGCAAACTCGTTTCCGCAGAAGAACATCGGTATTGTCATATCTTCGGGCATATCGGTACCGTGACTTCTGTCATGCCCGCCGTGGTCAGCAGTAACAATAACCGTGTACTTTTGACCAACCTCTTCTATCACCTTTTTTACATTATCAAATGCTTTGCTTATATACTGAAGGTATGTTTCACTCATCCAACCGGAATCATGACCGCCTTTTTCATCGGTTTCCACCATATACAGGAATACGAAATCCGGACTCGCAAGCTTTATATAATTAAGCGCTCTTTCAGTAAGCATTCCGTCGGTGTGTTCAAAAGAATATGCGTTTATATATTCCGCGGCAATTAAGGAACCCGGTTTCCCAATGTTTCTAAGCGGCTCCCAACCATAATACATCGCACTCTTCTTTCCGCCCGCTTTGAGTTGCTCAAACAATCCGCTTACAGGTCTTACCGGTACGACGTAATCGTTGGAAAGTGTGCCGTGTCTTTCAGGCGGTATGCTATGAAACATAGAAAGATGGCACGGCAACGTAATAGAAGGAAACACTGTTTTTGCTTCAAACGTATAGGATGATTTTTTAACAAGTTCATCTAAAAAAGGATTGCCGCAGTTGCGTAGCCCGTCAGGTCTCATACCGTCAACAGAAATCAAAATTACCTTTTCCATAATATATTCCTCCAAAATTTTCCGTTTTCAATTTGTATATTTCGGATGCCGCATATCAAAAGCTTTTATACATTATAGCATATATATAACAATATTTTAAAGTATTTTCGATTTTTTCTCGAAAAATCTATATATTTTTTAATTTCATCTAACAATTGTTTATTGAAATACTATTTGACGTATGATAAACTTTAACTGTAAACGATTTTAAGGAGGAAGATTTATGTCTATCTACGACCTTTCAATGTTTGATATGCACCCAAAGGCAGACGATCGCTTTATAATCAAGGGTGACAAATACCGTATTACGGTGCTTACAGAACAGCTTATGCGCCTTGAATACAGCGAGGACGGAATTTTTGAGGACCGTGCAACACGCTTTGCATTCAACCGCGCTTTTGATACCCCCGAATTTGAGTCTTATTACGAGGACGGTCTTCTCCACGTTGTAACAAAGCATCTCCATCTCCGATATAACGAAAAGGAGTTTACCGATTTCGGTCTTCAGATTTTTGTTGACGGTACAAACGACTGGGCATACGGTGTAACAGACGTCAATCTCGGAGGTACAACACGTACTCTTGACCAGGTAAACGGTGCTTGCAAGCTTGACGACGGTCTGCTTAACTGTCACCGCGGTTTCTACGCGTATGACGATTCAAAAACTATTGCCATAGGTGAAGACGGTTGGCCCGTACCCGTTACAAACGACCGTAAAGATATATATTTCTTCGGATACAACAGACACTTCGAGAAGTGCATCAAGGATTTCTACAAGCTTTCAAGTCCCGTTCCGCTTCTCCCGAGATACACTCTCGGTAACTGGTGGAGCCGCTATCACGATTACAGTGACAAGGAATACTACAAGCTGCTTGACGACTTCAAGGCAAAGAACATTCCTTTCTCTGTTGCGGTTATTGATATGGACTGGCACATCACAAAGACTCCCGATCCTGTAAAGTACGGAAGCGGCTGGACAGGCTACACCTGGAACCGTGACCTCTTCCCCTCTCCCGAGGAATTTCTTGCAGAGCTTAAAAACCGCGGTCTGCGTAACACGTTAAATCTCCATCCGCGTGACGGTATCCGCGCATATGAGGACGTATATCCCGCAATGTGCAAGCGTCTCGGCAGAGATGCATCCACCGAGCGACAGATAGAATTTGACGCGTCAAGCAAGGAATTTATGGAAGCGTACTTTGACACCGTGCTTAATCCTATGGAGGATGGCGGCGTTAACTTCTGGTGGATAGACTGGCAGCAGCGCGGTGGCAAGCGCGAAGGTGGCTATGACGTTCTCTGGATGCTTAACCACTGCCACTACGTAGATTCTGCCCGCCGCGGCGAACGTCCGCTCACGTTCTCGCGTTATGCAGGCGTCGGCTCGCACCGTTATCCCATAGGATTTTCGGGTGACACTCACGTAACCTGGGAAAGCCTTGATTTCCAGCCTTATTTCACATCCACCGCGGCAAACGTCGGTTACTGCTGGTGGAGCCACGATATCGGCGGCCATATGTACGGAAATCACGATAACGAGCTTCAGTCGCGTTGGGTACAGTACGGCGTATTCTCTCCGATAATGCGTCTGCACTCTACCGCAAACCCCTATAACTCAAAAGAACCCTGGAACTACGGCGAGTATGAAGGCATTATGTGCGACTTCCTCCGCCTCCGTCACCGCCTTGTTCCCTACATTTACACAATGATGTATCGCGGAAACGAAGAAGGCATTCCGATGGTACGCCCCTTCTACCACAAGTATACACACCGCTCAGTCTATGCTTACCGCAAGTACATAAAGAATGAATTTTACTTTGGCGATATGCTGGTAGCACCGATAACGGCACCCAAGGATACCGAAAGCGGTCTTTCTACCGTTAAAGCATGGCTTCCTCACGGTACGTACATCGACTTCTTCACCAACCGTGTTTATAAGGGTCACGATGCAACCTTTGACACGTACCGCTTTGACGAAAACATTCCCGTATTTATAAAAGCAGGCTCGATTCTCCCCCTTGCGGTGCTTGACGGCGAAAACGGAGTTGAGAATCCCAAGGCTCTTGAGCTTTACGTATACGGCGGTGACAGTGGCGAGTTTACGCTTGTTGAAGATAACGAAAAGCTTGGCGACGCTCTTGAGGTTACACGCACCAAGTACACCTTTGAGTACGGCGAGGAGTCAAAGCTTTCCTTTACCGCTATGGCAGGCGACAAGGTTCCCACTGTACGCGATTACAGCGTAAAGTTTATCGCGTTTGCAAAGCCCGAAAAGCTTTATGCGGTTATAAACGGCGAGAAAAAAGAGCTTGTTTATGCGTACGACTCTATTGAGCATACCGTAAAAGCAGATATAGGCGCAGTAAAAGCAGGCGAAAACGTAGAAATTGTCCTTGTGAGTGACGGCATTCTGCCAAAGAACGAAAGAGCAACCACCCTTCGCACAATGCTTCAGCGTTCGGAAATCAAGTATGACGACAAGACGATGATAGATGCGCTGGTTATGAACAAGAATATCCCCGATACCTCAAAGGTACAGGAGCTTATCACGAGAGATATAAACTCTTATGTCCGCGGCGCAGTTATTGAAATGCTCTTCTCTGAAAACTAATAAAAAAAGACGAACTGCAATGCAGTTCGTCTTTTTTTATTCACTTAAAGTTTTCGAAAACACCCAGTCAACAAGGCCTTCTTCATTTCCGACCGTGCTAAAAATATTGTGCTTAAGACCTTTATACTCTGTATATTTTATGTCTGCGCCTATTTGCATAAGCGCCTCGTAAAGAGCATTTACGTTTTCATAAAATCCCGGAATCTCATCAGCGGTTCCGATAAACATCCATATCGGAGTTGTTGCTATATTTTCAAGATTTGTGTAGTAGCTGAGTCCCGAAGCACCAGAGCCCATTACCGCCGCCGCAAAGGTGTTGGGGTATTCCATAAGCATATATGCAACACCCTTTGAACCGTTTGAATGGCCGCTTATATAGAGGCGGCTTTCGTCTATTGAAAGATGCTGGCACAGATCCATTATCAGTCTGTAGGCAACTCTTATTGTATCTCTGTCATCGGGCCACGTCATTCCCACAGGGCACTGCGGAAACAGATAAATGGTATCCTCGCCGTATTCGCTCTTTCTTATGTTAGAGAAAAACGTGCTGCCGCTGAGGTTTGCCGTAGCCTGATTCTCGCCGCCAAGCCCGTGAAGATGCGTTACGAGAGCATAAGACTTATGCGGAGAATACGTTCTTGGAATGTACAGCTTGAAGCGCATCTTTATGTTAGAATAGGCCTGCGACGTAAAGGTAAGCGTATTGTCGCTTCCGATTGTCAGATGCTCCCATATGCAGTTATCGTGATAAAGATTGTTTATATCGCAATAGTACGGCGTTGCACGCTTGTTTATGACGCGCTTTGCAATTTCAAGCACGTCTTTCAGCGTTATATCACCGCTTCTGTCAACGTCGTAGACGTAAAACTCTTCATCGGTAAATGTATCTATATCTATTGCATTGATTGCATTTATAGCATCAACAAGCGTAAACGCTCCGTCACTGTTTGTGTCACCTCTGAAAGGTTTCGCAGATATACCGACAGTAAATAAAATAAAAGCGCATAAAAACATCAGTAAATACGATATATGCTTTTTCATTTCCTGTACTCCTTTTTGATTTGTACGTTTATTTTATCACATTGTGAGATATTAGTCAATATCTCACAATGTGATTTTTTATAATAAATGCAAAGGACCATAGGAGGCAATCAATGAGACTTCGTGATATAAGAGAAGACAGCGACATAACTCAAAGAGAACTTGCAGAATACCTTCACATCCGTCAGAATACTTATTCGCAGTACGAAAACGGACACAGACAGCTCCCTATTGACATACTTATAAAGCTTGCGCTGTATTTCAATACGTCCACCGATTATATTTTGGGGTTGACAGATAACCCAAAGCCGTATAAAAGATAAAAAGCCATTCTCTTTCGAGAATGGCTTTCTTTTTTTTAAAATCACAACCCACCGAGCCGTGTACACCGAAATGAAAACCCTGCTCAAGCAAGGCGGTATCCGCGTCTTTCCTTTGCGCTTCCAACGTCCGCTAATGTCATAGCAGTAGCGGGAGGCCTGCATCCCGAGAAAGATATAAGGATTCCATTATTAACGTGTAGGTTCCAATATGCGATGTATCACGCACTAAGCAGGAAGTTAAAATCAGTATATGCAGATATGCTTTAATTATACATTACTGTACGGGTTCTTCGCTACCCTCGTCGTAATCGATCGTGTCAAAAAGCTCGTCCTCAAAATAATCTGCAACGCGGTCAAACTCGTCATCATCGTCGATGGTAACAAGCATTTCCTCGCCCTTTTCATCTGTTTCAAGACGGAGAATTACGTACTCGTCTCTGCCCTCTTCAACAGGAATAAGTGCAAGATACGTCTTTCCCTCAAACTCACAAGAGCCGATAAGTTCAAACTCACTTTCCTTACCGGTTTCGTCGGTAAGTGTATAAATATCGCCTTCAAAAATCTGATCCATTTCAAAAAGCCATCCTTTCAAATTTCTTACATTCATATTGTATCAATCTACGGTACGTTTTGTCAAGCATATCGTAAAAAATCGCACGTCAAAAATCGAGCATCTCGGACAAAATATAATTGCTGACGTACATACCCTTTACAGTGAACGCAAGGCGCGTGCTGTCAAGCGACATAAAACCGCCGTCAACAAATTTTTTAATTCTGTCGCCGTATTTCAAAAGAAAATCTCTGCCAAACTCCTTTTTATATTCGGAAAGCACAAGACCGTCGAAAAGGCGAAGCCGTAACATAACGAATTCGGTCTCCTGAGTGAAAACGTCAATATCACTGCACTCGGAGAGAACGTCTGCCATATTTTTCGGAGTTTCCATTTCGCAGACGTACTTTTCAACGTCATCGGTATATGCATAGCGCTGACCTCCGAAATAGGAATGCGCTGAAACGCCGAATCCAAGGTAAAGCTCGTCGCGCCAATATCGCATATTATGCCTTGACTCATAGCCTTGGCGGGCATAGTTGCTTATTTCGTAGTGCTTGTATCCCGCAGCCGAAAGTGAGGTATGAGCCTCGCGATACATTCTGTACTCGCTCTCCTCGTCGGGAAGCGGCAAAACCTCCCTTTTTTCATAAAAAGGAGTTCCCTCCTCTATCTTAAGCCCATAGACAGATATATGTTCAGGAGAAAGGTCTTTTACAAAGCGAAGAGTATTCTCAAAACTTTCCTTTGTCTGCTCGGGAATACCGTACATAAGGTCAATATTGACGTTTTTAAAACCCGCGGCGCGCGCGTCTTTATAGCTTTGCAAAAACTCGTCACGCGTATGTATTCTGCCGAGCGCACGAAGCTCGTTGTCATTGGCACTCTGCAGGCCGAACGAAATTCGGTTTATGCCCATATTCACAAGCGAGGAAAGATACCGCTTGTCTACAGTTCCGGGGTTTGCCTCAACGGTAAACTCAACATCCTTGTCAAGCTTAAAAGAGGAACGGATACAGTTAACAAGTTCTTTCATCTGCTTTTTAGAAAGCATTGTGGGCGTTCCGCCACCTATAAACACGGTATCTGCAACGTACTCTTCAGCAGCTCCCGAAAAATCCTGAATATTGAGCATAAGCGCATTCAGATAGCGCTCGGTTTCTTCTTTTTTCGGCGGATGCGAGCAAAAATCGCAATATCCGCATTTGCTTTTACAAAAGGGGATATGTACGTATATCCCCAGTTTTTTGTTATCCATAATGTTAAAAACCTCGTTTGAAAGGCGGACATGCGCCGACTTTCAAACGCCTTAAAAATCGCGAGCGGTTGAGCGAGACGAGAGTGACCGATTTTGCAACCACTTCAAAGTCCTTGGACATTGAAGTGAGTGTGTTAGTTGTCGCCGTCAAGACGAAGCACTGCCATAAACGCCTCGGGAGAAACCTCAACAGAGCCAAGCTTGCGCATCTTCTTTTTACCCTCTTTCTGCTTTTCAAGCAGC
>JAFYPS010000005.1 GCA_017547395.1 Clostridia bacterium | reverse complement strand
TGATTATCGGGATTCTGAAACACCATGCCGACCTCGCGGCGCACTTCAAAAACCTCGTCCTCGCTCATTTCGGAATGAATTCTGTGTCCCGCAACGGTAAGAGATCCGCTGCTTGGAGTGAGAATGACGTTGAGCAGCTTTGCAAGCGTGGACTTTCCCGATCCGTTATGCCCAAGCACTGCCACGTATTCACCGCTCTGCACCGAAAAAGAAACTCCGTGAAGTGCCGCTGTTACGGCTCCGTCCTCGTCTTTATACGTGTACGATAAATTTTCAGCAAGAATAAAAGGTTCTGCCATATTCGGTAACTATATCCTTTACTTGTTAAATTCGTAGCGTACGCTCGCTCCGCAAGGGAGAAGTGCGCCGCTTGCCTTTACGGGGATTGCAATCTCCATAGCCTCGCCGTGTCCGCCATGCTTTTTGGCAATACGGATATCGGCAATATACTTCATAGAAAGCGGAGAAAGTCCCGTTGTGTAAGAATTGATGAGGAAGAAAAGCGGCTTGTCGGAAAGCACCTTTTCGGTAAGTGTTATAAACTCGTCTATGCTGTCCTCTATCTTCCACACCTCGCCCGTTGGTCCTCTGCCATAAGAGGGAGGGTCCATAATTATACCGTCATAGGTATTGCCGCGGCGAATCTCACGCTCAACAAATTTCTTACAGTCGTCTACTATATAACGAATAGGTGCGTTTTCAAGCCCCGAAAGCTTTGCATTTTCCTTTGCCTGCAGGACCATACCCTTTGCAGCATCAACGTGGCAAACACTTGCACCTGCCGCAGCCGCCGCTATAGTTGCGCCGCCTGTGTATGCAAACAGATTAAGCACCTTGATAGGTCTTCCCGCATTTTTTATAAGGTCCGAAAACCAATCCCAGTTCGTAGCCTGCTCGGGGAAAAGTCCCGTATGCTTAAATCCCATCGGCTTGATGAGAAACTTGAGATTTCTGTAGGAAATAACCCAGCTCTCGGGAACGCGACTGTCCTTCCATGCACCGCCTCCGCTGCGCGAACGCTTGTAGGAAGCGTCTGCTTTTTTCCAGAGCGAAGACGTACCCGCTCCTTTCCAGATAACCTGAGGATCAGGGCGCACCAGAGTATAGTTGCCCCAACGCTCAAGACGTTCACCGTCTGTCGCATCTATAAGTTCATAGTCTATCCATTTATCACTTGTCCACATAAGCAACCTCAAAAATCATTTATTGAAATATCCCGCTATACGCGAATGTGCAGAATGCCCGTGACATATCGCTATCGCAAGCGCATCGGCAGTGTCATCAGGTTTTGGCACCTCTTTAAGACCAAGAATTGTCGTGACCATCTGTATGACCTGATTTTTCTCTGCCCTGCCGTAGCCTACAACAGACTGCTTTACCTGAAGCGGAGTGTATTCTCCGATAGTAAGTCCGTGCTGCTTTGCCGCAAGAAGAATTATTCCGCGTGCCTCAGCAACAACGATACCCGTGGTTTGATTTGTGTTAAAAAACAACTCTTCAATTGCAAGGTGAGTCGGCTTGTACTTTTCTATAAGCTCGTTTATTCCATCATAAATTCGCTCAAGGCGGTCAACCGTTTCGGTGTGTGCCTTTGTGCGGATAGCACCGTAGTCAACCGTGCGAAAACGACTGTTTTCAAAATCAACTATTCCCCATCCGACAATGGCATATCCCGGGTCGATTCCGAGAATTCGCACGCTACCACCTCACTTCGCATAATTTGCCTATCATATCAAAGTATTATATCATATATAAATAAAATAGTCAAATAAAAAAGCCGCAAAATGCGGCTTTTTTATTATATATTTTGATTATTTTACCTTTTCAAAAACGTAAAGCTCGGACTGGTAGTCAAACCTGTTCTTTATGCTTATACCAACGTTCATAAGATAGTCACCGCGATAGACGATGCCCGTTGCCGTATTGATGTATTCGGCATCTTCGCACAGTCCCTCAAGCTTGACCATAGTGCGAGGGAGATCAACTCTTGTGTGAGAGGTTGCGTGAAGCATAACAACCTTATTTTCATCAACATATTCCCACACTGCACAGTCGCATTCAAACGGTGAGCGGAGTCTGTACATTTCACCCTTGTGAACAGTTTCACGAATGCTCTTATATGTGATAATCTGTTGTTTTACCTCTTCAATCTCTTCGTCGGTAAGCTTGTTAAGGTCAAGTTCATAGCCGAACTGCCCCATCATCGCAACGTTTCCACGCATTTTCAGAGGAGTCGTGCGGTGCATTTGGTGATTTGGAACTGCAGAAACGTGTGCGCCCATAGTACATGACGGCATAACCATACTTGTACCGTGCTGAATATAAAGTCGCTCGCAGGCATCCGTATCGTCACTTGTCCAGTACTGACTGAAATACGGGAGCATACCGGCATCATAACGTCCGCCTCCGCCCGAGCAGCCTTCGAAAAGCACGTCGGGGAAAGCAGCCGTAATGCGCTCAAGCACGTCGTAAAGACCCAGCATATATCTGTGCGGAACCTCCTGCTGACGCTCCGCAGGGAGAAGGTCGGACCCGATTTCGCTTGCATTTCTGTTATAGTCCCACTTTACGTAGGAAATAGGCGCACTGCTAAGAACCTTAGTGAGAGCCTCGACTACATAGTCGCAGACGTCTTTTCTCGACATATCGAGTACAAGCTGATTTCTGCCCTCGTGGCGCGGTCTGCCGTCAACGTGCAGACACCAGTCGGGGTGTGCGCGGTAAAGGTCGCTGTCGGGCGAAACCATTTCAGGCTCAAACCAAAGTCCGAACTGCATACCGAGGTCATTGACTTTCTTTGCAATTCCCTCAATTCCGTTCGGAAGTTTTCTCCTGTCGGCATACCAGTCACCAAGAGAACAGTTGTCCTTATCACGCTTTCCGAACCAGCCGTCATCGAGTACCATAAGCTCAACGCCTACACTCTTTGCCTTTTTCGCTATACTTAATATTTTCTCTTCGTTGAAATCAAAATACGTCGCTTCCCAGTTGTTGATAAGTACAGGGCGTTCGATATCTCTGTACTTTCCTCTGCAAAGGCGTGTGCGATAAAGCTTGTGGAAGTTGCGAGACATCTGTCCGAAGCCGTTTGCCGAATAGGTAATAATTACCTCGGGCGCCTGAAATTCTTCTCCGCCCTCTAAAATCCAGTTAAAATTAAATGGATTGATGCCCACCCTTATAACCGTAAGTCCGTATGAGTCGGTTTCTGCCTCTTCAATATGATTTCCGCTATATACAAAGCTGTGTCCGATTACCTCACCCGTGTTCTCGGTTGCGCCCTTTCTTGCAATAGCAACAAAAGGTGAGTGATCGTGGCTACTGGAAAGGCGTTTACTGTCGATAGACATAGTGCCGTTCATAAGCGGTACCCTCTGCACGGAGCGCTCTCTTGCCCAAGAGCCCTCAAGGTGAACAAACTCATAGTCCTTATCAAAAACGTGAGTAACGCTGCTGAGTATGCTCTTTATATTGATATTGTCAGCACTGTTATTCTTTACGCGTACACTTTTTGCAATTGCATCCGTATCCTCGAAATCAGTGTACGAAAGAATTATCTCAACGCCTTTAAGCTCGTCGCGAAGAGTGACTTCAAGCGTTTCTACGTTGTCGCCATCTTCTGCATAGGTGGCTGGAAGTCCCTTTAAAGGCTTTTTGCCGCTGAAAATCTCGTGTCCCGCATACTCAAGCTTTGTAACGTGACTTCCATCCGCGTAAATCGCGTGAAATGCAGGTGTATGAACGTCTACAGAACCATAACACGAATATTCCATAGGCAGATTGTTCGTGGTATAGTGGCAGTTTGGAATGTCGCGCGAAACAAACGCGCCAACGCCTAAAACCGGAAAGTTATCCTCAATATTTCTGTATTCTTTTATCTTTTTTCCGTAATAAAGCTGTATAAGATGCTTTTCACGAAAAACTCCCATTACGTAACTTGTGTTTTTTGTCTGGAGATGAAAGATTTTTTCTTCCGAGTTATACTTTATCATAAGAAGTACTCCTTACCATCCAAAAAAGTCTTTTACCTGTGCCGCAGTATAAACGCCCTTCTGAGCTATTATTTTACCGTCTTCATCAATTGTATTTATAATTTCAAAGTCTGACATATTTACCTGATTTTTAAGGTCAATCGAGTCCAAAATGAACAGTTCAACGTTCT
>JAFYPS010000043.1 GCA_017547395.1 Clostridia bacterium | reverse complement strand
TCATCTTATTTTGAACCTTTGTTCTGTCGCGCGCTCGATTCCGCCTCGATGCGCGTGGCGCATCGATTTTGGTAAAATATCGGCGGAACCGTTTTTGCATTTGTTCAATCATCACCTGAATTTACAATGATTTTGTAGGGGAGGGGTCTCCCCTCCCGAAAAGCGCAGATTTTGGTTTAACAATCGGGAGGCGAAACGCCTCCCCTACAGATTTTAGGTCTTCAATCTACCCCACGTAAACATTAATTTATCGCATTGATGCAATCATAAAAAACCGCCTTTCGGCGGTTTTTTATCTCATATCACAGAAAGAACTACGGGTAAAATAACAGTTGTTAAAATGAAAAGCACAACGCCGATACCCGTAAAGGCGACCGTCGCCTCGCTGTCGCGCGGGAGGTCGAGCGGAGCCGCGTTAAAGTGGAGCTTCTTCTTGTAAGCAAAGAAAAGTGCAAGTCCGCCAAAGGCAAGGGCAAGAACCAAAATGCTGTAAATCATTATAGCGGCATAGCCGACGGGGTTTGCTGCGGCAATTTCAAGCATAGCCTCAGGCGTTTCGGCAGTGAGAAGTTCCTCGTATCCCGCGTATTCCATAAGGATAAGCGGAAATACCGAGCCGAACAGGTTTATGCTCGCGTGCAGAATTATAGGGTAGATAAGCTTTGACGTCCTGATGTAGAGATATCCAAGCACAAGTCCCATAAGAAATGCATAGAAAAACTGCTGTATGCTCATATGGAAAAATGCAAACGTGATTGCCGAGAACAAAATTGCAAGCTTTTCGCCGTAGACAGCGGTGCGGCTTATAATCAGTTTTCTGAAGACGAGTTCTTCAAAGAAGGGGGCAAGAATTACCGTCATTACGAAAGCATAATACCACGGAACCGAAGAAATAATTTCAAGCGTTGCTTCGTAAACGTAAATTCTGAACTTTTCGCTCACAAAGGTATACGCGGCGTTTCCCACAAAGGAGCCCGCATACATAAAGCACACACCTATGCAGAATAGCACGGCAAGCGTAGAAAACTTTGCAGTGCCTGTTTCGCTTTTCAGCGGCTTGATCTTTTTTATCAGCAGATAGAATACGGGTATGCCCGCGCAGTACATTCCGATTGCCGAAATGACCATAGAAACAGTACCGCCAAGCGCGTTTTCATTCCAGAAATATAATGCAAGCAGTTCAAGTGCAAATACAACTGCATATGAAACTGCTATAAAAGCGATAAGCGCAAAGCCGATACGCGAAAAAACCTTTTTCGCTGCGGCAAAATCAAAGGGAGTATTTTCTCCTGTCATTTCACTCACTCCGTTTTTATCATTTTATATATAATAACATAAATCAAAGCAATTGTGTTGATTTTCAGTAAAAATTCACTATTGTACGGCTAAAATTTTTGTGCTATAATTTTCCCAAACAGTAAAGGAGTCAAGTTATGAAAGCCTTTTTCAACCGCTATTTTATAAAGGCGATGGGTGCTATGGCACAGGGCCTTTTTGCATCGCTTATTATAGGTACTATTTTCAATCAGCTTGCGGCAGTCCCGTATCTCGGTTTCCTTTCGAATTTTACGGGAGTTATCGGCGCATCCTCTCCCGTTGTCGGAAGTGCGATAGGCGTTGCGATTGCTTATTCGCTCGGTGGAGGCGGTCTGCTTTTGTTTACAGGCGCGGTTACGGGTGCAATAGGCTATTCGCTCGGCGGTCCTGTAGGCGCGTATATTTCTGCGGTTATCGGCAACGAGGTCGGAAGTCTTGTTGCAGGTAAAACCAAGCTTGATATAATACTCACCCCGTCTGTAACGATTATTTCAGGCGGCTTTGTAGGAGTGTTCGTCGGCCCGTACATAAATCAGTTTATGACATGGCTTGGATCTTTTATAAACGAGGCTACCGAAATGGCTCCGCTGCCTATGGGCATCATAGTTGCCACCGTTGTGGGAATGGTGCTTACCGCACCCGTTTCCTCGGCGGCAATATGCATTTCTATCGGTATCGACGGCATTGCGGCAGGTGCCGCGTGTGTCGGTTGCTGCTGCCAGATGGTTGGCTTTGCCGTTGCCTCCGCACGTGATAACGGCTTTGGCGGAGTAGTGTCGCAAGGAGTTGGCACGTCGATGCTTCAGTTCCCAAATATTTTAAAAAGACCTGCAATATGGCTTGCACCTACGCTTGCCTCGGCAGTGCTCGGCCCGATTTCCACAGTGATCTTGCGTATGGAAAATACGGCAACGGGCGCGGGTATGGGAACGTCCGGTTTCGTAGGGCAGTTCGGCGCATTTGGTGCTATGGGCGGCTCGGTTGAAAGCGCGATAAAAGTTTTGCTTATGCATTTTTTGTTCCCCGCGGTTCTCACACTTTCCTTCGATCTTGTATTCCGCAAACTCGGTTGGGTCCGCAAGGGCGATATGAAGATATAAAGAAAACAAAAAAGCACCGAAAGGTGCTTTTTATTTTTTCTTTGGATACGGCTTTTTCTCGTCGGTCAGTTCTGCAATATAGTCCATACTTGTGTCAAGTGCAACTGCAATACGTTTACACTGTTCAAAGGTGCAATATCTCACACCGCGTTCTATTTTTGAATAGTCACTCTGGTCGATGCCTGTAAGCAACTGCATTTTAACCTGCGTATATCCGCGCTCTTTGCGCAAATCACTGATTCTGCTCATAAAAACACCTCTTTCTGATGTTATTATGGCAAATTGACCTATTGACGATAGGGTGAAATCGACCTATAATTATCTTGAAGTAATGAAACTTGGAGGTAACATTTGAAGAACTTGTTCAACTGTCAGATATGGTTGAGATTATTGTACCCAATAAGAATACTACCAATATCACTATAAGACTCGGCAGAAAGAAACAAAATTAATGTTTAGCAGAGCATCTATGTCAATGACAATGTAGGGGCTGGCGCCTTCGACAGCCCGCGAACCCTTGCAAAAACGGGACGTCTAGGGCGCCGTCCCCTACCGCATTTGTTGGGTTTTGTGTTCCCATAAATAATAATTTATCTCTCCAAAACAAAAAAGCACCGAAAGGTGCTTTTTTGTTTTACATCGAAGAGCCCGTTGCGGGAATTTTGATCTTGCGGTAGTTTTGCGGATTTTCGTAGACAGATTTATCAACCTCGTCGGCGTAGATGATTTTCGCTTTGCCTTTAAGCGTAAAGAGTGTCACACCGCCTGCGGTTCGTGTTGTCTTTTCGGGAATGAGCGAGCTCTTTATCGTAATTGCCTTTTTCTGATCGCTTACGATAATGATATCTTTGCCGTCTTCCTCAAGAATAGCCGCAACAATCGGGGAAGCGCCCGAATATGCACCCGAAAGCTTTTTACGCGCCGAGCGGAACTGATAATTCTCAAGCTTTATTCGAACACCCTTGCCGTTTTCAAAGATGTAAATAACGTTGCTCTTTTCAAGTTCGGGTGTAATGACCTTCATAAATATCGGTTTTTCGCCATCGGACATACCGAGCTTTGCGGGGAGATAGTCACCGAGCGCGGAGGCTTTTACAGGGTCAAAATCGCGCACCTTAGCGTGATACATCTGTCTTGCGTCGGTAATGAACAGAAGCTCGGAGGCGTTTTCACAGTCCTCGGCGTGAGTAATAAAGTCGCCTTCCTTAAGCTTTTGCTCGTCGGCACCGCGAAGAGAAACAAGCGTAATCTTCTTGAAGTAGCCTTCCTTGGTGAGCATAACCTTTACGTTGTAGTTTTCAAAGAAGTCTTCTGCCGTAGCAACGGTAACGTCGCTTTCGTCGATAAGCTGGGTCTTACGCGGCTTTGCATACTTTTTCTTGATTTCCTGAAGCTGCTTTGCAATCTCTGCCTTAAGCTTAAGCTCGTCGTTTATAATCTCCTCAAGACGCGCGATATCCTCCTGAAGCGACTTGATTTCTTCAAGGCGGTTGAGAATATATTCCTTGTTGAGGTGACGGAGCTTTATCTCTGCGATATATTCCGCCTGAATTTCGTCAATGCGGAAGGCCTCCATAAGATTTGGTACAACGTCACATTCCTTTGCGGTAGAGCGAACGATTGCAACCGCTTTGTCAATGTCGAGAAGAATCTTGCCAAGACCGAGTAACAGATGCAGCTTGTCCTTTTTCTTGCCGAGGTCAAAGGTAAATTCGCGCTTTACGCACTCCGTGCGGAAGCGGATCCACTCGGTTAGAATACCTTTTATTCCAAGCTGTCTCGGCGCGCCGTCGATAATTACGTTGAAGTTACAGTCAAACGAGTCTTCAAGCGGGGTAAGCTTGTAGAGTTTGGTCATAAGTTTGTCGGGATCTGTGCCGCGGCGAAGGTCGATAGTGAGCTTGAAGCCCGAAAGGTCGATTTCGTCGCGCACGTCTGCGATTTCCTTTATCTTACCGCTCTTGACGGTGTCCTCAATTTTGTCGATAATCGCCTCAATTGATGTTGAATAGGGAATCTGCGTTACGTCTATGCAGTTTGCATCCTTGTCATAGGTATAGCGTGCGCGTAGTTTGATGGGGCCGCGACCCGTTTCATAGACCTGACGCATAGCATCGCGGTTGTAAATAATATATGCACCGCCGGGAAAGTCGGGACCTTTTACTATGTCAAGCAGGGTGTCGGTGGTTGTGTTCGGGTGGCGGAGAAGCTGGATAGTGGCATCACAGATTTCTCCGAGGTTGAACGAGCAGATGTTGGATGCCATACCGACGGCGATACCCATATTCGGCGAAACGAGAATGTTCGGGAAAGACGTTGGGAGAAGCACGGGTTCGGTCGTGGTATTGTCGTAGTTCGGTATCATATCAACCGCGTTTTTGTCAACACCGCGGAAGATTTCCGCACAGAAGGGATCGAGTTTTGCCTCGGTATAACGTGAAGCGGCAGGAGCCATTGAACGGCTGTACTGCTTGCCAAAGCTTCCTTTAGAGTCAACAAAAGGGTGGAGCAGAGCCTCGTTTGCGCGGGTAAGGCGCACCATAGTTTCGTAAATTGCCGCGTCACCGTGGGGATGAAGCTTCATCGTCGCACCTGCGATGGTATTGCTCTTGGTACGTCCGCCGTTCATGAGGCCCATTGTGTACATGGTGTAGAGCAGTTTGCAGTGAACCGGCTTAAAGCCGTCAATCTCGGGGATGGCACGCGAGATGATAACGCTCATCGCATAGGGCATATAGTTTGTTTCGATAACGTCGGTTATAAGCTGGTTTGTTGCTTTAGCCTCGGGCAAAATCGCTACCGGAGCAGACTGCTTTTTTCTTGCCATTTTTTAAACCAATCCTTTAATTTATCTCGTACAGGTAGGCGTTTTTATCCTTGCCTGTGATATTGACCGCACCGACTGCCCGCAGCACGTTAAGTGCCGTCTGTGCCTCGGAGCGGGTACGTTTTATTGCTTTTGCAAAATCACGGCTTGTAAAAGGAGTCGGAAGCCCTCCCGGAATAAGCTTTCCAAAATCCTCTTTGCCGTCGATGAAAACTTCTTCTTCAATTTTGTCAGGTATCCGCTCGACAAGCTCAAAGCCCTTTCGGTTATGTCGGGATTTTTTAACCTTGCGGCGTATTTCCGTGATGTCGAGCAGTATAAAGTGGAAATAAAGATTTTCACTGCCAAGCAGCATCTTTATTTTGTACAGCTCGCGAAAGGCATCGTATATATTGCCATACCGCGGGCTTTTTCGTTTTTTTGAAATCTCGCCGCTTTCCTCGTCGATAACCGTGTACCACCTTGTTTTTGCAATTGGAAGCACCACAGTTACGGGATGCTCGGGCAAAAATGCGCGCAGCTTTTCACGAAGGCGGTCAAAGCCGCGCGTCTGCACCTCGGTTATGCACCCGTCGCGCATAACGTCCGCAACAAAGCCGCATAAAGCGACCTCGTGAAAATCGTCGCACGGCTCAAGGTAGTATTTAAGCACAGAGTGCAGCATTTTTTCCGAAAGCGTGCCGATTCCGCCTTCAAAAGCGGGGTTGCTTTTGGCTTTTTCAAGCGCGTTTTCAAAGCGCGTCATAGGGTGATTATGTTATGCGCCGCCGCGCGTATCATTCTGTTGTAAAGTGCAAGGGAAATACCGCTTTTTTCGGGTAGGGGTGCAAGTATCTTCTTTGCATCGGTGCGGTCTGCCTCGCGCAGTGCGGCGAAAAGCCGCTTTGCCTGAGAGGAAATATCCTTTTTACTGCCGATACAGATCGTTTTATGAGATTTAAAAAGTTCCTTTTCTTCTTCAAAAATCAAAAGAAGAGTGTCGCTGTCTGCCGCCGAGAAGTATGCAAGTCTTTTTTTCTCGTCGCCGCCTACAAGATAAAGCGGAGAGCTTGGGGCATAATGGCGGTACATCATTCCGGGGGAGAGAGGACGTGCATTTTCGGGGAGTTTGTCCGTCACCGCCTCGGCAACGTCAACTCTGTCAAAAAGTGCGCGCAGCATATCGAGGGTTATAGCACCGGGACGGAGAAGTATAAGTCTGTCGCTTTCAAGCTTGACTATGGTAGATTCAAGTCCAAAGGCACATTCTCCACCGTCCAAAATCATATCCACCTTGTTGTCGAGGTCATCGCGCACGTGCTCTGCCGCAGTAGGCGACGGCTTTCCCGAAATGTTTGCACTCGGAGCGGCTATCGGCACGCCTGAGGCGCTGATAAGCGCTCTTGCAATTTTATTTTCGGGGCAACGGATGCCGACCGTATCAAGACCGCCCGTAACACCGAGAGGAATACAGTCGCGCTTAGGCATAATTACGGTAATAGGCCCAGGCATAAACGCTTTTGCAATGCGGTTGTAGTCTTCGCTTATATATGCATATTTTTCAGCGTCGCTTGGGGTGGCGATATGTACGATAAGCGGATTGTTCTGCGGACGTCCCTTGGCGGAATAGATTTTTTCTGCCGCGCTTTCGTCAAGC
>JAFYPS010000042.1 GCA_017547395.1 Clostridia bacterium | reverse complement strand
GCGCTCACCCTTTAAGAACAACTTCTGTCCTTCACGGCGGCAAAGTCTGCAAACTGCACCGATATATCTTGCCATCTATTGCACCTCCAAATTTCTTTTGCAAATTGATTTGCAAAGCTGTAAGTTTTGTTAATTAAACGCGTCTTCTCTTGGGAGGACGGCAGCCATTGTGAGGAATGGGGGTAACATCCTTAATCATGCTAACCTCAAGACCTGCAGTCTGTAAAGCTCTGATAGCAGCTTCACGACCGGCACCGGGACCCTTTACGAATACTTCAACAGTCTTAAGACCATGCTCCATAGCAGCCTTAGCAGCAGTTTCTGCAGCGCTCTGAGCTGCGAAAGGAGTAGACTTTCTTGAGCCTCTGAATCCTAACTCACCGGCAGATGCCCATGAAAGAGCATTACCCTGTGTATCGGTGATAGTTACGATTGTGTTGTTGAAGGTAGACTGGATATGGGCAGCGCCACGTTCAATGTTTTTCTTTTCACGGCGACGACGTGATGAAGTCGCTTTCTTAGCAGTAGCCATATTATCTTCCTCCTACTTATTTCTTCTTGTTAGCTATAGTCTTCTTAGGACCTTTACGTGTACGAGCGTTAGTCTTAGAACGCTGACCTCTTACGGGTAGGTTCTTACGATGACGCAAGCCGCGATAGCTTCCGATTTCGATAAGTCTCTTAATATCAAATGCGATTGTACGGCGACGATCACCTTCAACCTGAAGGTTGTGGTCGATATATTCACGCAGCTTAGAAATATCGTCCTCAGTTAAGTCCTTAACTCTGACATCGGGATTAATACCGGTATCAGCAAGGATTTTTTTCGATGTAGTAAGACCGATTCCGAAAATGTAAGTAAGTCCGATTTCGACTCTCTTCTCATTAGGAAGGTCAACACCAGCAATACGTGCCATTAATCAAGCACCTCCATTTTTTTCTTGACCAAAGATTAGCTTTGGCATTTAAGCGTATTAACCCTGACGCTGTTTATGCTTGGGGTTTTCGCAGATAACCATAATCTTGCCCTTACGCTTAATAATTTTGCATTTTTCGCAAATCTTTTTAACAGAAGGTCTGACTTTCATTAGATTATGCCTCCTTAAAATCTTAAAATGCAGTTTTCTGCACTACTTGGAACGCCAAGTAATACGTCCCTTTGTTAAATCGTAGGGTGACATCTCAACTGTTACCTTATCACCAGGTAAAATTCTTATAAAATTCATACGAAGTTTTCCTGAGATATGGGCTAAAATCTGATGTCCGCCCTGAATTTCTACCTTGAACATTGCATTAGGCATAGCTTCAACAACGACGCCTTCAAGCTCTATCATGTCTTCTTTAGACATATCGGTTCCTCCCTTTTCTCCGCGGAATCTCTGTAAACCGCAAGTGCTTTTTTCAGTGATTTGTTGGTTTTGAACTCGTTTTCACATAAAACGGTTTTTGTAAGACTTAAATGCTTAACATTCTTTTTCTTAGGTCTTTCTAAAGGTCTTTCCTTACCATCACATACGTAAATGTAAGAATCATCCTCTTGAACCACAACCATAAAATAGCCTTTATCTCGTCCCGATTTTGAACATACTATTTGTCCTATCATAACACACCTCAAACAAGTGTTAATATTTTAGGACCGTCCGGTGTAATAACAACCGTGTGCTCAAAATGAGCCGAAAGTGAACCGTCTACGGTTAAAACAGTCCATCCGTCCGATAAAACCTTAACATCATAATCGCCTTCGTTAATCATAGGCTCAATAGCAAGTGTCATACCGGGCAATAATCGGGGTCCCCTACCCTTAGTTCCAAAATTTGGAACTTCGGGGGCTTCGTGTAGCTGAGTACCAATTCCGTGGCCCACAAACTTGCGAACTACTGAGTACCCACGCTCCTCAACATACGACTGCACTGCGTGGCTTATATCACCGATTCTGCCGCCTGATACCGCCGCTTTAATGCCTTCATAAAGACTCTCGCGTGTGGTATCTATCAGCCGCTTCGCTTTGTCAGAAATCTCTCCGCAAGCGAAAGTGGCAGCATTATCACCGTGATATCCGCCATACTTCGCACCAAGGTCGATACTTACTATATCACCCTCACGAAGAATACGCTTTTTAGTCGGAATGCCGTGAATTACCTCGTTGTTTATAGATATACAGGCGGTGGCAGGAAAACCACTATAATTTAAAAAGTTAGGTTCCCCACCATGAGAGCGGATGTAATCTTCCGCAATCTTATCAATCTCAGCCGTACTAACGCCTGGTCGAACCGCCTCGCCTGCTGTTTTTAATGCGCCGGCCGCTATAGCGCAAGCTTGTTTCATAATCTTAAGCTCACTGCCGGTTTTAAGCACTATCATACTTTAATTCTCCAACGCTGCAAGTACAAGACGGGTTGTATCTTTAACCTCATCCTGACCTTCCACGCATAAAAGCTTGCCACAGTTTTTGTAATAATCCTTAAGAGGTTCTGTCTGCTCGTGATAAACATTGAGTCTGTTCAAAACAGTTTCAGGTTCATCATCCTTACGGATTACGAGAGCACCTTCGCAGAAATTACATACACCGTCCTTGGCGGGCTTTTTGTATTCTGTATGATAACTTGCTCCGCATTTTTCGCAAACTCGTCTACCTGACATACGCTTTACAATTTCTTCATCTGCAACCTCAATTGAGAGAGCAGCATCAATTGCAAAACCTAATTCGTCAAGTGCTTCAGCTTGCGGAATTGTACGGGGGAATCCGTCAAGGATGTAACCATTCTGGCAATCATCCTCAGCCAAGCGTTCCTTAATGATGCCGATAACAACTTCATCAGGAACAAGATTTCCCGCATCAATATAAGCTTTCGCTTTAAGTCCCATTTCTGTACCGTTTTTAAGTGCAGCACGAATAATGTTGCCGGTGGAAATGGTCGGAATATTGTATTTTTCGGAAATTATCTCCGCTTGGGTACCTTTACCTGCACCCGGAGCTCCTAAAAGAATTAACTTCATATAAATACTCCTTAATATTAGTCAAGGAATCCCTTATAATGACGCATCATCATCTGAGACTCAAGACTACGAACGATGTCAAGTGCTACACCAACCATAATGAGTAACGAAGTACCACCGAGTGAAATGTTAATTTGACCAACATTTCCGATAATGATTGGGAGGATAGCAATAACACTGAGGAATACTGCACCCATCAAAGTAATTCTTGACAAGATTTTAGAAATAAAATCAGAAGTGGGCTTACCGGGACGGATACCGGGAACAGCACCGCCGTTCTTACGCAAGTTGTTTGCCATTTCAACAGGATTAAACTGGATTGTTGCATAGAAGTAAGCAAAACCGATAATCAAGATGAAATAAACTACTGCGTAAAATACGCCTTGTACGCTGAAGAGATTGAGCAACTTACGGAAAGTTGAAAGATCTCCCTGTGCATTACCCATAAAGCCTAAAATCATTGTGGGCACCATCAAAATTGATGAAGCGAAGATAATTGGCATAACGCCTGACATATTTACCTTAATCGGAATATGTGTGTTCTGGCCGCCATACATTTTATTTCCAACAACACGCTTTGCGTACTGTACGGGGATTCTGCGTTCTGCTGCTGTCATCCAAACAACGAATGCGATTATAAGTAAGAATACTACGATTATACCTATAACTGCTACATATTCCTTCAACTCGAAGAAATATCCCCACAACGCACGGAACGCCTGCGGACCGCGAGATAAGATACCTGCGAAAAGAAGTATTGAAATACCATTTCCGATACCGTTACCATCTATCTGTTCACCCAACCACATTACAAGAGCAGAACCTGCTGTAAATGCAAGTACAATAACAAAACCTGCAAATACTGTAGCGCCTGTTCCTGTTACGCTTAGATAAGAACCGATAGAAGCATCTCCGCCGCCATTCTTCAAATAAATGAAGAATGCGATACCCTGAATAAGAGCGAGAATTACAGTAACATAACGAGTGAGCTGAGCCAATTTCTTCTGGCCTTCCTCGCCTTCCTTCTGCCAACGCTCCAAAACCGGAATAGCTACGCAAAGTAACTGAACGATAATTGAAGAGTTGATGTATGGGGTTACTGACATCGCGAATATTGCACCGTATTCAAGTCCACCACCTGTAAGAATTGAAAGGTAGTTAAAGAACTGGTTGGTTGCGGTTGTATCTGCTGCAGCGCTCTTAAGAGCTTCTACATCAATATACGGAACCGGAACAACTGAACCGATACGGAACACTAAAATAATAAAAATTGTGAAAAGAATCTTGTTACGGAGTTCTTTGACTTTCCAGGCATTTCTTAATGTTTCTAACATTAGATCACCTCAGCCTTTCCGCCGGCAGCATTGATCTTTTCGGCAGCAGAAGCAGAGTAAGCATTGAGCTTAACTTCGAGCTTCTTTGTGAGTTTTCCGTTACCGAGAACCT
>JAFYPS010000004.1 GCA_017547395.1 Clostridia bacterium | reverse complement strand
GATTTTGATATGGTTTACGGTCACCGTCGCGATATCGACGGCTATGCAGAGGCGATTTCCGAGCTTGACGGATGGCTTGAAACGTTTATCAAAAATATGCGTGAGGGCGACGTGCTGATGATCACGGGCGACCACGGCTGTGACCCCGGATTTAGTGGCACCGACCACACGCGTGAGTACACTCCGCTCCTCGTTTACGGCAAGGAAATAAAGCCTAAAAACCTCGGCACAAGGGAGAGCTTTGCCGATATCGGAGCAAGCGTTTGCGAAATGCTCGGAGTAAAGTGTACGCATAAAGGAAAGAGTTTTTACGGAGAAATAAAATGACGAAAGAACAGCTTTGTGAAAAAGCAAAAGAGGCGATGACACGCGCCTACGCGCCATATTCGCTTTGCAAGGTTGGCGCGGCTTTGCTCGGAGAGAGCGGAAAGGTCTACCTCGGCTGCAATATCGAAAACGCTTCGTTTTCGCCTACAATCTGCGCCGAGCGAAGCGCGTTTGCATCTGCGATTTCGGCGGGTGAGCGCAAATTTCTGGCTCTTGCGGTAACGGGCGGTAAAAACGGAGAGATTAAAGGCGCGTTTTTTCCGTGCGGTGTATGCCGTCAGGTGATTCGCGAATTCTGTGACGATGCTTTCCCGATTTACGTGCTTGCGGAAGAGGGAAAAATCATAGAAACCACGCTTTCGGGACTTTTACCGAACAGTTTTTCAAAAGATGCGATGTAAATTAATGTTTAGAATGTTTTCCACGAACCCCTCATCCGTCGCCTAACGGCGACACCTTCCCCCAAGGGGGAAGGCTCAAAGGCAATGAATACAAGGCTTCCCCCTTGGGGGAGGCTCCCGTGTAACGGGTGGTGAGGGGTAGCCGCCGCAGCGGCGTTTCCTCCCATAAACAATAATTTATCTAATCAAAGGAGGCTTACAATGGCAGTACCTGAATATGAACTTCAGTATCATATAAATTGCGGCAAGGGCGATGTCGGCAGATACGTAATTTTGCCCGGTGACCCCGGACGTTGCGAGAAAATCGCAAAATATTTTGACAATCCCGTACACGTTGCGACCAACCGCGAGTACGTGACCTACACAGGCACGCTCCTTGGTGAAAAGGTGAGTGTATGCTCAACGGGTATCGGCGGACCGTCAAGCGCAATCGCTATGGAAGAGCTTTTTGCCATCGGTGCCGACACCTTTATCCGCGTTGGCACGTGCGGCGGTATAAATTTAAAGGTTCAGGCGGGCGACCTCGTTATTGCGACAAGCACCGTACGTCAGGAGGGAACGGCAAACGAGTATGCGCCGATAGAGTATCCTCCGACCGCTACCTTTGATATTGTGCAGTCGCTTGTAAGCGCGGCGGAGAATATGGGCAGCCGTTATCACACGGGAGTAGTGCAGTGCAAGGACTCCTTTTACGGTCAGCACTCGCCCGAGCGAATGCCGATTGCTGAACTGCTTAAATACAAGTGGGAGGCGTGGAAGCGGCTTGGCGTACTTTGCAGCGAGATGGAGAGTGCTACACAGTTTACCGTTGCGGCTTCCCTCGGGGCAAGAGCGGGCAGTATTTTCCACGTTGTATGGAATCAGGAGCGCAAGAACGCGGGACTTGATGACGAAAGTGCGCATAACGGCGACACCGACCTTGCAATCCGCACCGCCATAGAGGCGTTGAAAATTCTGATTGAAAAAGATAAGGGGATGTAAAAAAAGTCCGGACTGCAAAAAAGAGAAAAATCTCTGATGGCATAAGGTTTTTACAGTCCAAAAACTTCAAATAACGTAAGAAAAACTCGGGGAACCGAGTTTTTCTGTTAAATCTCTTTTTTGCTATAAGCAAAATCCACCCTCGACGTACACAGGTACGCCTCACGGGTGGATGTTTGCTTATTCCAAACATTTTTTCCTATCCCCTGAAAGGGGCTGTAAAGAAACGCAATTTCTTTACAGTCCCTTTTTGCTTTTTCTTTCCATAAGTCTTATTACAACGGGACGGTTGTATCTCTGCACAATGATAAACTGCGCGTCAAAGAGCATTGCGGCAACGGCAGAGATGAAAAATGCAGGGAAGCATCCCCAGATGAACGTAAAAAATATGCTGACAATCGAGATGATTTCGTTTATCCAGTGGTCAAGCTCACTCTTTGCCATTGTGGTTGCAAGCTGCTCAAGCGTTCTGTTTTGAAAATCGTAGTTGTCAGGCTCAAAGGTGAGCACCTTGTCCTTCCATTTGCGCACTTTTAAGAGCTTGTACAGACCCTTTTCAAAGGAGCGCGTTTTGTACCACGGGTGACGGTAGTTGATTTTGAAACGCTTTGTGATTTCGCCGAAAAGTATGCGCAGTCCAAAGTGGAAAAGTATCATAAAAATTACAATTCCGCACCACAAAATGGCGTCGCTGTCCGACGTTCCCGAATAGTATATATAGAAAAATACTGCCGAAAGCACTGCGGTGAGGACTATCATACTGTACATAAAAATCGCAGGGCCGCTGAGTTTTGTTTTTTTCATTTCTATCTTTGCCGCTTTTATAAAGCCGATGCAACCTGTTCACATATCTGCTTCATTCCAAGCTCTGTGGGGTGACCGTTTTCTTTGTCAATGTTTTCAAGGACAAGATGCTTCACGCCGATATGCTCGCAGGCACCTATAATGCCGCTTACGATTTCCTCTTTAAGTTTTGTGTTTATAATTACGAGCACGTCGTCTGCAACGCCCTTCGCTTTGCTTATGACATAGCAGAATGCGGGCAGAACGTTCTTTAAGTCTTCCTCGGTCCAGTCGGAAAACTTAAGCTCGCCGATAGGGCAGTTTATCCAGGAATCGTTTGTTCCGCCAAAGACAAGCATTGTGTCAACCTTGTTTTCGGTAAAGAAGTTTTCGGATACGTACTTGTCCATTCTCTTTACAAAGGATACGTCGATTGTGTGATTTTCCCTTACCGATGTGCAGACGGTTGCGCCCGAATAACTGTCATTAACCAGAAGGTTAAGGTTGTTTTCTGCTACAAGCATATGCCACCAGGTTTTTTCTACACCTTTGACGATAGGTGCTTCTGTTCTTGATTCGCTGTAATAGCAGCCATATCCGTCGGGAATATATCCCTTGTAGGTTGAATAGCTGTCGCCCATAATAAATATGTTTTTCATTTTTTTATACCTCGTTTGCATTTGATAATTTTTCTTGGTCGGTTGAAATCCGATAAATTATTGTATATGAGAACACAAAACCCAACAAATGCGGTAGGGGACGGCGCCCTCGACGTCCCGTTTTTGCAAGGGTTCGCGGGCTGTCGAAGGCGCCAGCCCCTACATTGTCATTGACATAGATGCTCTGCTAAACAATAATTTATCGGCTTAATAAAACAACAGTCTCGATATGTTTTGTGTACGGGAACATATCAAACGGCTGGATTTTTTCTGCTTTGTAGCCGTTTTTGGTCAGGAATGCAAGGTCGCGTGCAAGCGTTTCGGGATTGCAGGAAACGTATACGACCTTTTTCGGGGAGAGGGAGATAAGCGAAGAAAGAAACTCGCGCGAGCAGCCGAGTCTTGGCGGGTCGGTGAATACCACGTCGCACTCTTCGCCTTTTTTTGCAAGGATTTTCATAAATTCGCCTGCATCACCAAGGAGAACGTCGACGTTTTCGATGCCGTTGATTTTTACGTTTTCTTTCGCATTTTCCACCGCGTCCTTATTCACCTCAACGGAGGTGATCTTTTTTGCACTTTTTGATGCTATAATGCCTATTGTGCCAACGCCGCAGTAAGCGTCAATCGCGCATTCGCTTCCGCTAAGGTTTGCAAATTCAACTGCGGTTTTGTACAGTTTTTCCGTTTGTGTGGGGTTCACCTGAAAGAAGGAGCGAGCCGAAATGCGGAAATCGTATCCCGAGAGGCGGTCGGTAATATAACCGTTTCCTACAAGCACCGTTTCGCGCTCTCCGAGAAGGAGATTTAGGTGCGAGGTGCTGACGTTCTGCACTATTGTGGTTATTTGCGGGCATCTTTTTTTTAGTTCCGCGGCAAAATTCGTTTTTTGCGGATAAGATCCTGCGCCCGTGCCGAGCGCAACGAGAATCTCGCCCGTTGCTTTGCCGATACGGATAGTAACAAAGCGTAAAAAACCCTCTTTTTTTCGCTCGTCATAGGTGCCGAGACGGAATTTCGGGAGAAGTACGCGTATGGCTTCGATGATTTCTTTTGCGCGGGGGTCCTCAAGTGCGCAGGAGTCAATCTGTGCGATTTTTCCCGAAGAGGACTGCCATATTCCGTAAATCGCGTGGCCGCGCGAAAAGCCGAAGGCGTTAGACACCTTGCATCTGTAGCCGAGCGGCTCGTCCATCCCGATAATCGGGGACACACGCCCGAATCTGCCGAGAAGCTTTATTACGGTGCGCTGCTTGTATGAAAGCTGTTGATTGTAGGTTACGTCAAGCTGACACCCGCCGCACTTTTTGTACGCGGGACAGCGAAAATTTTCGTTAGTCATAGTTGTTCCTTTTGCAGATTAATGTTTATGGTATCTAAAGGCTCCCTCCGGGAGGGAGCTGTCAGCGCGAGGGGTCCTCAACATGCGCTTTGCGCGTTTGGGGGTTCGAGCACAGCTGACTGAGGGAGAACGCGCGAGAACGGTTTACCCTCGCAAGCTCCTTCCGTCAATCGCTCCAAGAAAAAACGCGTCGCCGTAGGCGAGGCGAAAACGCGACACACAGTGCCACTGTTTTTTCTATGTGAACGGTC
>JAFYPS010000041.1 GCA_017547395.1 Clostridia bacterium | reverse complement strand
CGTCTATGGTTACATTGGCAGGGCAGATAACGTAAAGCCAACGAGAAATTTTCAGAATTTCTTTATAAATCACAGATATGTCAAGAGCCGCACTGCAATGGCGGCGCTTGAGCAAGCATATGACTCATATATTGCCCCCGAGCGATTTCCGTCATGTGTGCTCTTTATCGACATTCACCCCGGTGCGGTTGACGTAAACGTTCATCCGGCAAAGCTTGAAGTCAAGTTTTCAAACGAGAAGCTCATTTTTGATTCTGTTTATTACGCGGTAAGAAGCACTATTGAAAAGAACGTTGACCGTCCTGAACTCGTGTTCCGCAGTTCAGCTTCCTTGCAGACGGCACCGTCCGCGTTGCACGCGTTTGTTCCCGTAGTGGACAGAGCAGACTACGGGCAGTTCCGACCGGAGCAGGCGAGAATTGACCGCACCGGTGAAATTGCATTCACTTCTCCTGCTTCAGAGAGGATGCGCGAAGAGGAACGTGCGCGTATACGTCGTGAGTTCGCAAGCACTGTGGAAGAACCAGAGGTAAAGGTACCTCAGTTTGCTCCAATAGTTACGGACGTTCTAAAGCCGGAAGTGAAAAAAGCAGATACTGAAGAAAAGGTTTATATTCCCGATTACAAGATAGTTGGCGTTGCATTCAATACTTACGTCTTTGTTGAAACTGAAAATAAAGTTGTCGTTATAGATAAGCATGCGGCGCACGAACGCATCCTTTTTGAGATGCTCCGCGGCAAACTTCGCGGATTTAATCCTGCACCGCAGATGTTGCTTGTTCCGATAACCTTTTCACTTTCACAAAGCGACTTTAACGCCGTGCAGGAATATGCCGCTGACTTTAAAGACGTAGGTTTTGACTTTGAACTTGCAGAGGAGCAAAGACAAGTTAAACTTTTGCAGATTCCGTCAGCGCTTAAAATATCCGAGGTAGAGGATGTATTTTCTACTATGGCATCGCGCCTTACCGACGATACGGGCAGTATCGAAATAACCAAGCAGGAAGCATACGAAAAAGCACTTTATCAGGCATCCTGCAAGGCGGCGATGAAGGGTGGACGTGTAGACAGTGAAAGCGACGTTCGCTTTGTTGTTGAAAAAATACTGACGATTCCCGACATTACGGTTTGTCCTCATGGCAGACCTGTTGTAATAAACTTGACGAAGTCGGAACTTGACCGTCAGTTCGGCAGAGAATAACGTGAAAACTAACGAATAATACAAAGGAAAAATATATAATGTTTAAACTTTTAAAACAAGAGGGAAGAGCGCGTCGCGGTGAGTTCGTTACCGTACACGGCACTATTCAGACTCCCGTATTTATGAACGTGGGCACAAGTGCTGCGGTAAAAGGCGGCATCTCTACTGCAGACTTAAAGGATGTCAATTGCCAGGTAGAACTTTCAAATACTTATCATTTGCACATTCGTCCGGGTGATGACCTGATTTACCGTATGGGCGGTATTCATAAGTTTTTCAACTGGGACAGACCCGTACTTACGGACAGTGGCGGATTTCAGGTTTTTTCGCTGGCAAAGCTTCGCAAAATTACCGAAGAAGGCGTAAAATTTAACTCTCATATGGACGGAAAGCGTATTTTTATGGGACCTGAAGAGAGTATGCAGATTCAGTCGCATCTCGCTTCAACCATAGCAATGGCTTTTGATGAATGTGTTGAAAATCCTGCTCCGTACAAATATGTAAAGCAGTCGCACGAGCGTACAATACGCTGGCTCTACAGATGCAAGGCTGAGATGGAAAGACTCAATTCGCTTCCTGATACCATAAATAAAAAGCAGATGCTTTTTGGTATAAATCAGGGTGGTACTTATGAGGATCTTCGTATTGAAAATATGAAGGAGATTGCTAAACTCGACCTTGACGGTTATGCAATAGGCGGTCTTGCCGTCGGCGAAGAAGCTGATGAAATGTACCGAATTATTGACGCTGTCGAGCCGTTTATGCCCAAGGATAAACCGCGTTATCTTATGGGTGTTGGCACACCGCTCAATATTCTTGAAGCGGTAAGACGCGGAGTTGACTTTTTTGATTGCGTAATGCCAAGCAGAAATGCGCGTCATGGAAATCTCTTTACCTGGCACGGTAAAATGAATATCAATAACGAGCGATTTTTTGACGATCCCAAGCCTATTGACGAGGGATGCGGATGTCCCGCGTGCCGCAATTACAGCCGCGCGTATATCAGACATCTTTTCAAGGCACGCGAACTTCTCGGTATGCGCCTTTGCGTACTGCATAATCTCTATTTCTACAACGAGCTTATGCAAAAGATAAGAGATGCTCTTGACGGCGGATATTATGAAAGCTTTTTCGCAAAATATTCTCAAATTCTCGATAAAAGGACTGATAATTAAATATGAACAATTACGACGTTATAATTGTTGGTGCTGGTCCTGCGGGTATTTTTACAGCGCTTGAACTTATCAGAAACTGAAGTAAGGATAGAATTCTTCTTGTTGAAAAAGGAAAACCCGTTGAAAAACGGCATTGCCCCAAGGCAGAGGTTGGCAAGTGTATTAACTGCAAGCCTTCTTGCGCAATCACTACGGGATTTTCGGGAGCAGGCGCGTTTTCAGACGGAAAGCTCAGCCTTTCCTATGAAGTAGGCGGCGATCTTCCCGACCTTATCGGACCTATGTTTGCGCAGGAACTTATCGATTATACCGATAAGATTTATCTTGAATTTGGTGCAGACCCTCACGTTGAGGGAATTAGCGACGGAGATGAGATAAAAGAGATTCGCAAGAATGCACTCAAAGCAAATCTCAAGCTTGTTGACTGTCCTATCCGTCACCTCGGTACCGAAAAGGCTCAGCAGCTTTATCTTGATATTCAGAACTGGCTTCTTGACCACGGCGTTGAGATGAAGTTTTCTACCGAGTGCGAGAACATCCTCATTGAGGATAGCGTGTGCAAGGGTGTAATTCTCTCCGAGGGCGGTAAGCAGGTTGAATATTATGCTAACGAAATTGTCATAGCGACAGGACGTCGCGGTGCAGACTGGCTTGACCATATTTGTGAGGCTCACGGCATTGCGCATAAGCCCGGCACGGTTGATATCGGCGTACGCGTTGAGTGCCGCAACGAAGTTATGGAAAAGGTCAATAAAGTGCTTTATGAAAGCAAGCTTATCGGCTATCCGAGACCGTGGAAAAACAAGGTGCGTACTTTCTGTCAAAACCCCGGTGGCTTTGTAGCACAGGAGAATTATGACAATGACCTTGCCGTTGTAAACGGACACAGTTATAAGGATAAGAAGAGCAATAATACCAACCTTGCCATTCTTGTAAGCCATAACTTTACAGAGCCCTTCAATCAGCCAATTCCATATGCGCAAAAGGTCGGTGAACTCACCAATATGCTTGCATCCGGTCACATTCTTGTTCAGCGCTACGGCGATATTCTCGACGGAAAGCGTACCTGGGCAAAGGAACTTGCGTTCAGTAACGTAAAGCCTACTCTTAAGGATGCGGTTCCCGGTGATATAACCGCGGCAATGCCGTATAGAGCAATGACTAACATCATAGAGTTTATAAAGATGCTTGATGTGGTTGTTCCCGGCTTTGCAAGTACCGAGACTCTTCTTTACAGCCCTGAGCTTAAGTTCTATTCCAACAAGGTTAAGATGGACGAAAATCTTAATACCGATATTGCGGGACTTCACTGTCTCGGCGACAGTTCGGGATGGACACGCGGACTTATGATGAGTAGCGTTATGGGCGTCCTTATGGGCAGAAAACTTCTTGAAAAGAAATAATAAAAAGCGGACCGAAAGGTCTGCTTTTTTACTTTTCGGTAATTAAGCATTGTTTATCTTATAATTGCTTATTCCTGCATACTATGTTATAATTATAATGTAAATCAGACGCAAAACTTATAACGGAAATATTCGCATATGCGGTTAAAATGATAGGAAAATAAAGAGAGCGCTATTATGGAATTGGATAAAAAGCTACAAGAGCTAAGAAATCAAAAAGGGCTTACTCAAGATGAATTGGCAGAAAAGATTTTTGTTTCGCGCACGGCAATTTCAAAGTGGGAATCGGGCAGAGGATATCCTAATATAGAGTCGCTGAAAGCATTGTCAAAATTTTTTGGTGTAACTGTTGACGAACTTTTGTCAGGATATGAATTGCTCGCCATCTCCGAGGAAGACGGCAAGAAAAAAGAAAATCATTTTCGTGATATTGTGTTCGGTCTTCTTGATGTTTGCGTTGCTATGCTTATTTTTTTGCCGTTTTTCGGTCAGAAAAACGAGGAGATTATACAGGGGATTTCTCTTATATCGCTTAACGGTATTGCACCGTATTTGAAATTCAGTTATTACGTCTTTATAGTAGGGATTATTGTTTCGGGAATTATAACTCTTTCACTTCAAAATTGTGAACGAGCTTTTTGGATACAAAACAAGAGGAAATTGTCGTTGTTGCTTAATACCTTCGGCGTGCTTTTGTTTATTGTCAGTCGGCAACCGTATGCGGCGACTTTTTTGCTTGTTTTCCTGATAATAAAGGTGCTTATGCTTGTAAAATGGCAATGACACGAAAGGTGTCACGTATGTGACGGGCAGTTTCTTGCGGTATTTTTCAACCTTGCATAAAATATACTCAAGCGAAAGCTGAATATATAATAGGCAGGTTTGAAAAATGAAAAAGCATAGGGATTTGTATATCTCGTTATCTTTGATGGCAGCATTTGTATTGTGGACAGTATGTGTTTGTTTTGTTGACGTTCAAGCGATTGGTCCTTGTGAGTCATCCGTAGGACTGTCTGCGGTTAATTTATTTGTTCATAAACTGACAGGCGTGCATATGTTTCTTTACTACGTTACCGACTGGCTTAGTCTTGTACCGATTTTTATTGTACTTGGATTTGCTTTGCTTGGCGTTTTTCAGTGGATAAAAAGGAAAGAATTATGCAAAGTGGATTTTAACATCCTTGTTCTTGGCGTATTCTACTTCGCTTTAGTGACACTTTACATATTGTTTGAGGCGGTTACCGTAAATTACAGACCCATACTTATCGACGGCGCTTTGGAAACGTCGTATCCCTCGTCAACTACTTTGCTTGTTATAGGCGTTATGTTTACCGCAAAAATGCAGTTTAACGGGCGAATAAAAAACAGCGCACTCAAGGCGTCGGTATCGTTTTTAATAACTGCTTTTACTATATTTATGGTGGCAGGCCGCCTTTTATCGGGCGTGCATTGGTTTACTGACATTGTAGGCGGTTCGTTACTCGG
>JAFYPS010000003.1 GCA_017547395.1 Clostridia bacterium | reverse complement strand
GGATTTGGAATTTTTAATAGCGAAGAAAAAAAGGCGCTTATAAAGCGTCTTTGCAAAAACGGTGTTATTCTTCTCTGTGACAGTGACGGTGCGGGAAAAGTTATACGCTCTTATATCAAAAGCTTTCTTCCGCCCGAAAAGGTATACAACCTATATATCCCAAAAATAGCCGGCAAAGAAAAGCGTAAAACCGAAGGGTCAAAGGAAGGTACCCTCGGAGTTGAGGGTATGAGTGCGGATCTTCTCCGCTCACTGTTTGAAAAATTTATCGATAACAGTGCCGTATCAAAAGAAAAAATTTCAAAACAGGACTTTTATTTTTACGGTCTTTCGGGTGGTGAAAACAGTGCCGAAAAGCGCGACAGACTCGCCGCGCTTTTCGACCTTCCGAGCAAAATGAGTGCAAATTCTCTGCTTGATGCACTTAATATGATAACTACCCTTTCCGAGTTTGAAGAAAAGGCAAAAATAATATAAGTGAGGAAATCTCGATATTTTATCGACAAACTGGCAGATGGAAATTATTAGAGAACTTTGTAAAAGATACCGTGAGCAGATAACGTATGTGTTTTTCGGCGGGATGACCACTCTTGTCGACTGGCTGATATACGCTGTCATTACAGGTGCATGCGAAAACTTTAATAAAACCCTTGCAAACTCTATTGCCTGGGGGGCATCTGTAGTGTTTGCTTTTTTTACCAACAAATTTTTCGTTTTCAGGCACAAAAGCAACGAACATATTATGCGCGAGTTCCTGACGTTTTTCGGTGCGCGCACACTGTCGGGGCTTTTGCAGATAGGCGGATTCGCTCTGCTTGTTGAAAGCTTTGGAGTTAACGATTGGCTGGTAAAGCTTGCACTTGCGGTTTTTGTCGTTATTGCAAATTACGTTCTCTCTAAATTTCTGATTTTCAAGAAGTAAAGGAGATCTTGCTATGAAAAAGTATTCACTTATCGCGCTTTCCCTTATTGTTTGCCTGATGTTCTCATCATGCGGTGCCGCAAGCGACACCATAGTGCGCGGAGAAGCCCCCGCCGAAAACGGCTTCTTTTATTCAAAGGGTGAAGATTTTGCCGAGGTAGAAGTTGCATATGACGGTGCGATTAATTACGGTAGCACCGCGACAGGCTCTACCGCCGTTATCAGTGAGGAAAAGTTAGTTTACACCTCACGTGTTACTCTTGAAACCGAAAACTTTGAAGAAGCGAGTCAGACTCTTCATAGCGCAATAAGCTCTCTCGGCGGAATTATCGTCTCCGAAAATGCAAACAATCTCAATGCGGTAAATCACAAGGGTTACCGTTCGCTTAGCATTACGGTCCGTATCCCTCAGGAGAACTATGATGCGTTCCTTTCGGGACTTTCCGAAAATTACAACGTAGCAAGCATAAACAACTCGGTTGAAAATATGACCGAATACTACTACGACAGTGAAAGCCGCCTGAAATCATTCAGAATTCAGGAAGAACGACTTTTTGCAATGCTTGAAAAAGCGGCAACAGTCGAGGAAATGCTGAAAATAGAGTCGCGCCTTTGTGACGTCCAGTACGAAATCGAGGCGCTTACCAACACTCTTCGCACTATTGACAACGACGTTAAATATGCAACGTTCTACCTTAACCTGAACGAAGTTACAAAGTATACTACTCCCGCTCCAAAAACGTTCGGCGACCGCCTTGGCGAAACGGTAAACGATTCTGTCGAGCTGTTCGGCGAATTCGCAGAAGGACTTTTGTTCGGACTTATATACTTTGCTCCCTATGCGGTAATAATAGCAATAACTGTTATTATAATCGTTGCGGCTGTCAAGCGTTCAAAGAAAAAGAGCGCAAAAGAGGTCGCGAAGGAAAATAAAGATGAAAAATAAGCTGTTACTTACACTGTGCCTGGCACTTTTGATGTGCCTCTGCTCTTGTGTAAATACCAATGCTCCTTCGGAGGATACAAACTTGCCAATACAACCTGCAAACAATATCGGTGTTCCGCTCAAAATTGAATTTACAGGTGCAAGCTTTGCCGACAGTCTTATGCTTTGTACCAAAGCTGACGGCAACCGTATGCTCTCCCCTTATTCTGCTAAAATGTGCCTTGCTCTCCTTGCAAACGGAGCGGAAGGCGAAACGAAAGAAGAGATTTTGAACGCTATCGGCATTTCGGATCTTGATGCATACAACGACGAGGTAAAGGCACTGCTTTCCCGCTACGAATCATATGCGGCGGCACTTTCGCTGAACACTGCAAATTCGCTTTGGCTAAATCAGTCTGCTTTTAGCGGAAAAGGCAAATTTATCGCCGATTATCGAGAAAAGATGGTTAACTTCTACTCCGCCGATGCACGTGAAGTGACAAACGAAAACTCGGTAGAAGAAGTAAACAAGTGGGCTAACGAAAAAACAAACGGCAAAATCAAAGAAATTCTCCGCGAAGAGCACAGAAATTTTGCCGCAGTGCTTGCAAATGCGGTATATTTTAAGGCGGCGTGGAAAACCGCATTTTCCGAAAATCTTACCGCAAAAGGCGAATTTACAAATGCAGACGGCACAATTTCAATTACAGATTTTATGCATAACACCGATACTTTCGGCTATTACGAAAATGACGGGATAAAAGCGGTCAAGCTCGACTATAGCCGCTACGGTGACAATGAAGAATACGTTTCCGATGAAAAGTTTGATTTCAGTATGTATTTTATTCTGTCCGACGGTGACGTCCGGGTTGAGGAGTTTTTAAACTCTGCCGAATTTGTAAATTCAAAGGTAAGGCTCGCAATACCGAAATTTGAACTCGAGTATGACATCTCGCTCACCGAAATTTTAAAATCACTTGGCATGCAAAAAGCATTTTCCGACGATGCCGACCTTAGTGCAATGCTCGAAGAAAGCGCAAAAATTGACGACGTATTGCAAAAGACGTACATCAAGATTGACGAGAACGGTACCGAGGCCGCAGCCGTAACAGCAATAATGATAAAGCTGACTTCGGCTATGGTTGATGACCGTCCGATAAAAGAATTTATCGCTGACAAGCCCTTCTCTTTTGCAGTAAAAGACAATACAAGCGGCGAAATTCTCTTTGTCGGCAGATACGAAAATGCCAAATAAATGAAAAAACGCTTCCGTAAAGGAAGCGTTTTTTTATTACTTTGCGGTTTTTTTTGCGCAAGTTCTCTTTGCGCAGGTCTTCTTAGCAGGCTTCTCTTCAACAGCCTCCTCAGCCTTCTTTGCGGTGCGCTTTGCCGCAGGCTTTTTCAGAAGGAGCATTGACTGAACGTGTTCAACGTTGCCAACCACCTCGACAGTGCCGCCCATAATAGCGTCAACGATGTTAAGCTTTCCACCGATTGCATCTGCAAGATCTTTCGCCTTGATATAAAGCATTGCGGTGTTATCGTGGTAATCATACGGCTCAATAGCAACATCACCGTCAAAGTGAGTTACATAAAAAGCTCCTCCACAATCAGTATCAATAAGATTTACCTGTACTGCGAAGTTCTCGGATACACGGCTTACGTCAACCTTGCCGAACTTCTTCTTGATCTGTTCAAACTTTTCAACAAAAGTCATACTCATAATCTCCTTTCTTTAAATTTTACCGTCGACTATTATACAGTGTTGATTTTGAAATGTCAATAGAAAAAATTTCCGCCTAAAATCCGAATTTTTCAGTGACGTTTTTCAGCATTTCACGAATCGGGAGATTATAAGGACACCTTGTTTCGCAAACGCCGCATCCGATACAGTCGGAGGCGTGTTTACTCATTGCCCCGTAGCGTGCCTTTGCCCAATCTCCAAGACCGTAACGCGAAAGGTAGCCCTCCATTAAAAACATAGAATATATGCTTATTCCTGCAGTACAAGGGGCACAGTAGTTGCATCTACGGCAGAAATGCGTGCCAAGAGTTGCACGAATACCGTCAATCTCTGCAAGCTCGTCTGCATTTAGCGGAGAATCGTCACATACGGCGGATATATTCTGCGCAATTTCATTTTCGTCCGCCATACCCGGAATAACAACAGTTACATCCTGATTAGCCGCGATAAAACGAAGTGCAAGCGTCGCGTCCTCAATAGCACCGCCGGCAAGCGGCTTCATTGCAATTACCGCAATTCCCTTTTCGGTACATTTGCGCATAAGCTCCTCGCCTTGAGTTTCAACTATATTATACGGGAACATAACGGTTTCAACAAAATCATAGCTAATAGCCTTTTCAAACACTTCAAGGCTATGAGCTGTTACTCCGATATGACCTATCTTTCCCGCCGCCTTTGCTTCCATAAGTGCCTCTATCGCGCCGCCCTTTGAAAAGGCTTTTTCAAGATCGCCTAAAGTAGGATTATGCACCTGATAAAGTTCGATATGGTCGGTGCGAAGATTCTTGAGGCTGGTGTCGATATCCCTTGCCATCCCCTCTTTGTCGCGGGACATACTCTTCGTCGCAAGGACAAAATCGCCTCGCATCCCCTCAAGCGCATATCCTATGTATTCCTCGCTTACAGTATATCCGCGCGCGGTATCAACAAAGTTTATTCCCGCCTCTTTCATCTGCAAAAAAAGTTTACGGGTACCGTCTGCATCTATTCTCTGTATCGGTATTCCGCCAAAACCGAGGCGTGAAATTTTTATACCCGTTTTACCAAGATTTACGTATTGCATATTCATTAGCTCCTTTGTTAATATGTGATATTATATCATACGTTTTAAAAAAGCACAAGGAGAGAAACTGTCAACGTATTTAAATTTCCGTTACAAGTTCACCGATGCTTTTACGTTTCTTAGCACGGAGTGTATCGCCGTCATCCGCATAACCAAGCGTAATTACAAGGCGCACCGGCATATCAAGTCCGCAAATCTTGCGGATTTTCGCATCGTCAAGCCAACCGAGTATGCAGGTAGAAAGGCCGTTTGCAGTAGCTTCGGCAGTAAGATACGCTACGGCAATACCGATATCTATCGAGCGGTAATCGTTACCCTTAACTTTAGCACCCATTGCAGCGGTTTTATTATAAGGTGCCTCCGAAACAACTATAAGCACAGGTGCATCTGCGGCAAAACGGTTCATACCAAGACCCATAGTCGCTTTTGCAACCTCTTTTGCATTTTCCCCCCTGCATACTGTAAAATGATACGGCTGAGCATTGCATGCAGACGGTGCGAGTCTTGCTGCCTCAAGCACTGCTTGAAGCTTGTAGTTTTCCACTTCTCTTACTTTATTATAGGCGCGGCAGGATTGCCTTTCATTTGCTATTTCCAAAAAATTCATATATTCTCCTTAAAACAAAACCCGCTTGGTTTTTTCAAGCGGGTTTTAAAACTGAAATTATGCTCTTTCGAAGGTGAAGCCTTCCCAAGGAATGTTAACTTCCTTCTTTGCGCAGATGATGTCATCAATATGCATAAGAAGCGGGAAATCCTTAAGATCGAGAACGCCGAGTTCTGCGCTCTTCTTAACGGCACGGGCAACACGCTCCGCAACTACAAGAGACTCAAGAGTTACACCGTTGAGTTCAGCCTTAGCCTCGTCAATGTTAAGTCCGCGTCCGAGAAGAATACCTACAAGACGGGTGCGGCCGCCGTAAACGGTAACGTAAAGGTCGCCTGCACCTACGCAAAGGTTGTCAAGTGTGCCTGCGCCCTGGAACTTAAGAAGACGAGCCATTTCCTTAACACTGTGACCGAACACTGCAGCCTGAGAGTTGAAATGAAGCTCACTGTCAAGTCCGAACTCCTTCTGATTAAGACCGATAGTAAGAGCGATACCGAGTGCATAACCGTTCTTGAGTGCAACTGCGCTCTCAATACCTACAACGTCGGTAGAAAGGCTGATGTGGTAGTAATCGGTTGCCATATAGGACTTAAGCTTGCGGAGACTCTCAATATCTCTGCCGCAGAATGCGACCTCGGTCTGGTCATGTGCAACAAGCTCATAGCTGGTGCAAGGACCGCCGATAGCGTTAATAGAAAGCTTCTTGCCCATTTCAGCAAGCTTTGTTTCCCAATACTCGGGATACGTAATGAGCTTACCGTCGGGCATATCAATAAGACCCTTTGTTACGGAAAGAACGGGAATATGCTCAGGAATTACGGGAAGAACCTTCTCTGCAAACCATTCTACGCCAAAGCTTGATACACCGCCGATGATCATATCAGCTCCGTTAATTGCCTCTTCAAGCTCTTCAATCTGATAGTACTTGATTCCTGCGGGGAAATCCTTGGTAAACTTAAGGTGACGGTCAGTCTTGCGGCAATTGTCAATAATCTCGCGGTCGAGATGTGTGCCTACAAGGCGCACCTCATTGCCATTTTCTCTTGCAGGGAATGCAAGAGCAGAGCCCATCATACCCGAACCAACAATAGTAATTACTGCCATTTTTAGTCCTTCTTTCAAAGATTATATTATTTGCCTAAATATTATATCATATTAATACAAATAAAGCAAGAAAATTTTAGCAAAGACTCGGCCACCTGAATATGCTAAATCGATTTGCAGATGAATTCCTCGGTTGCGGGAACAACATAATTTGCTTCTTTGACATCGGTTACAAGGTTCTTTGTAACAAGCTCACCGTCGCCGCCCCAGCTACGCACAAGTACGTCAGAAAGATTGCCAATTTCGACGTTATCAAGTGTGATGCGCTTATACGAATGTGCTTTGACAAACTCCTTTGCCTCTTCTCTGAAAGAAACCTTTGCGTTCTTCATCGTGAGAGTTATAGGCATATCGTCGGATGAGTAGAGATTGAGTGCCATTCCTATGCCTGTTGCGGTAAAGTTTTCAAAAGTAATGCTCTCAAGCGGGCTTGAGCACTGCCATGTTTCGTTGCCTGAAAGATTATAGTGAATGAGTCTGTCTGCATTCTCGCAAACGCAGTCCTTGATAAGAATATTTCCGGGGAGTTTTCTTATTGTAAGAGACTTATCTGCATAATACGTAAAGAAACTGAGCATATTATTGCGCGAATTTCCGAGTACAGACGGAGCGCTTGCTCTCTTATCCTCTTTGGACATACCACCACGGAAAATATACTTACAGGGACCGTATGCCTTGCAATTTGTAATCGTAACGTCTCTGCCGCCAAAACGGAATGCGCTGCAAGCGGAATTAAGTATGCAATTATCTACCGTTACGTTATAGTTGTCAAATCCCGCAACACAGTCGTCACCCGTATAAAACTCGCAGTTTGCAATTCTGATATCGTCGCAGCTGTTAAAATGCGCGCCGTCGTGTCCGGCAAGAACGGTTACATTCTCAATGGAAACGTTCTGCGAATAGTGAATATTATGCGCCCAGTTTGCGCTATCCTTGATTGTATACCCTTTAAGAGTAATATTTTTGCAATGCTGAAGAGAAATAGCGTGAGGGCCGCGGTAATGCTCCTCTCCGATTTCGTCAAAGCAGTCCATACCGTTTATCATTGAGCCTTTCTCGCCGATGATTGCAATATCGTGAGCATCAATAGCCTTGATAAGACCGTTGTTCCAACGTGCCGCAGACTTTGTGTGAAAGTCATAGCTGAGTCGCTGACTGGGTTTTACCCATACGTCCTGACTTTTATATTCATCGGGAATAGGCTCTAACGTATCGTTCAAATAACCGAGATAATCTTCGGGATTACGTGTGCCTTTAATAACTGCATTTTCAAGAAGATGCAGAGTTACGCCACTGCGAAGACGTACGCCAGCGGCAACAAATTCTCCTGCAGGTACTGTTACCTCTCCACCGCCGTTTTTAAAGCATTCGTCTATAGCAGCCTGAATTTTATCAGTCTGAAGTGTGCCGTCTGCAACAGCACCGAAATCTGTAATAGAATATATTTTCATAAAATATTCTCCTTAGTTTAATTCAACGTCAATCCAGACCGGAAAATGGTCGGAAAGAGGCATATAATAGTCGGGGGAAAAACGCTCGAAACGACGTACAAATCCGTCCTCAAATCCGCGAAGAAGTATATGGTCGATAGACTCGGTAAAGCCCTTTTGATACGGTTTGGTATCAAATCTGTCTCCGTAACAGTAGTGCATTCCCATAGTTTCATCGGCATATTCAGCGGCTACGTCGTGAGCGTGTACGTATCCGCGCACAAAAGCGGCTTTCAGCGCAAGAGAATCATACCTTGTATTCATATCGCCCGCAATAATACTTGGACAACCGTACTTTTTTTCAAGTTCTGTTACTCTGTCAATAAGCATCTTGAGTTGATATTCTCGCGCTTCATCCGAATACTGAGCGTAGTTTTTCGAGGCAGGGTCGGAAGACATCCACCAAAGGTGTGTGGATGCAAATATAAACAACTTTCCGCTTTCCTTAATACGCAAAACTGCTATACAATACGATTTTGTAAGATGATTATTGAAAGATCCCTCGTACCCCTGTACTTTCTCGGGATAAATAAGAAACTCTGTATTAACAAGCTCAAACCTGTCTGTACGGTAAAGAACAGGCGTATCCTTGCCCCACGCAAGCGCATATGGCAATTTTTTTGCAGATATTTCGCGCATTAAAAGGTCAACCATTTTACGGCTGCACTCCTGAATGCCTATAACGTCGGGATTGGTTTCAGAGTACATGCGGACAAATCCGGGAATTCTGACCTCGGCGGAACAATTCTCTCCCTTCTCTTCCCACGCGGGTGAATTGTTGTCTATCCACCAAATATTATTGCTCATTATTCGAAGTTTCATCGTTTTTCGCCACCTTAAACGTTTAATATTTTTCTTAGCTTTTCAGCATCGCCGTCAAAAAGATATCCTTTTATTCCTGCAGCTTCTGCACCGGCGATATTATCTTCCCTGTCATCAACAAAAATGCAGTCCTCAGCATTCAGCAAATAAGTTTTCAGAAGATATTCAAAAATCTCTTTATTAGGCTTTGTAATACCGAGCGGTCCTGAAAATACAAGCCCGTCAAAACGTGAGAAAAGCTCGCTTGCAAAAGGATTTTTATGATAATTCTCGGCAAAACCGATGCTTATATTAGAAAGCAAAAACAGTTTGCCGCCATTTTTCTTGATATCTTTGACAAGTTCCGGCATTCCGGGGACAGGAATATCAATCATAGTCCAGCGATCGTATGCCTCACACGCCGCACCGTATAATCTTTCGGGAAGACGGCTGCGAAAGCCCTCTTTCACCTCTTCATCAGTTATTGTTCCTGCATCGAGGCGATCCCAATAAAGACGGTCAAAAATTACGTTTCGAACGATTTCTCTATCTTTTTCGTCTTTTACCGCAACAGCAGTGAGCGCATCGGTATCAAACCTTGCAAGCACGTTGCCAAAATCAAATATATAATTCTTTATCATTGAGGACTCCTATTCTTTCGTCAAAATCTTCTCGCCGTCAAACAGAATAATGCCTTTTGCCGTACCGAACGTACCGCCGTTTGCGATATAGTTTATAAAGCTTCTTTGCATCGTGGTTTCGGACGGAAGTTTTGCAACGTCCCCGTCATAATGGGTATTGAAAACGCGCCACGCATCGCCAAACTCATCTTTCTCGGTAATAGAATATATTTTGAAATTTCTAACAAAGTCCAAGGTGTTTGACGTTTCTCCAAAAACCTCAGAATAAGGAGGAAACAAAAGCCACGAATTGCACCTTACGGGCAGAATTCCGTCTTTGAGACGGTCATTGAAAAAGTTATACGCCCTCTTTAAAGAATCGGTAACCTTTTTACGCGTAAGAGGTCCCGCAGACGGAATATGACAGTTTAGTTCAAAGTCGCCTTCTTGCATTATGTATCCGCCGATTTCAAGTGTTTCGACCTGATGAACCGTAACGTCGTACTGCAATCTTCCGAGTGCAAACCGCGTCATCTCAAAAAAGCCTTTATACCAATTGACAACAAACGTTCCGAACACTCCCTTGACCCTTTTGCACTCGTCAAGCTTGTATTTGATATCTCTCATACTGTCAACAAAGATACTTCGGTCTATTCCCTTTAAAGTGTAGTTATCAAGCAAATAGCTTGTACACTCAAGCAAAAACAAAAGATGAAGGGTGTATTTATTAATGCACTCACAGTTTAACGACTCTACGGTTTCTTCAAAAGACGTTATGCCGTGCATATATTTTCTCGCAGGCTCGTCTACTGTTCCACCGATCATATTTTTATAATAACAGTACGTCTCCTGCTCTTCTTTTGTAAAGCCAATTTCGCAAAGCAAATTCGGAACTAACACTTCGCCCTCCAAATTCAGTAACACTTATAATGATTATAACACCAAAAAGCGCAAACTGCAATAAAAAACAGCCCGTTTGGGCTGTTTTTTGTTATTTTTCAATCCATTCTTCCTGATTTGCATACGCTTTTTTGCAAAGCTCGATGATTCCCATAATTTCCACGGTTTCGGCGTGGCTAACGGGCGCCTCCGAAGTTTTGAAGAACTTAACAAGTGCTTCGATAAAACGATCAAAAAAAGCATCGTTAATAGTTACCGTTTCGGTTCTGTTTTCATATACAAGCTTGGTTAGGAAGCATTTTTCACGTGCAAAAATATTGCAATAAGCCTTTCTTCCGTCTTTGTAGCAGAGTGTCCACGTGTAGCAGTTAGAAGAAGCGGTACACATAACTTTTTCTATATCCGTTCCCATCAGCATAGTAATCGGCTCGACAAGATGAACGAGATAATTATCGGGATGTCCCGCGCCGTAGCTTGTAACGGTGGTGATTCCCTCTTTGTTGACAGAATTTAATACGGTTGAAAAACGAAGAGCAGATGAAGAATAACAAGGAGTGCCATGCTTTTCGGCAACTGCAAAAATCTTAAGTGCCTCTTCTTTACTGTCAGCAAAAGTCTTATCAATATAAACAGGCTTGCCGCTTTCAAGTGCCTTTTGGGAAAGATCATAGTGTCTTTCGCTATTGTCAGGCGAAAGTACAACTATAACGTCACTTTTTTCAACCACCTCATCGATAGTCGAAAGAAGCTCTATCCCCTGCTTTTTCGCCCATTCTTCATTGGAAATTCTGCCATTAATCGGTGGTTCTATCTCTCCGTAAGCATATGTTACCTCAAATTCTCCGCCGCTGAATTTCTTAATCCAGTTGGGATAGTTGTCGGCGTGCCACTCGTTAAGATAATAGTCGATGAATCCAACCTTTTTAACAGTGCGCTTTTTCAAAAAATCAACCGCAAGTCTGATGTCGCCGGACGGGTCGTTACCCGTTTCGCGCTCAATAGTCAAAAATCCGTCATATCCGATATCGCGAAGCGCTGCAAGGTATGCATCCCAGTCAACTTCACCCTCTCCAAGAGGAACTTCACGAAATCCCTTGCAAGCGTTAAGCGCGTCAACTCCACCGACTGCAAATGCATGATAAACGTCTGTCGGATCCTGATTTTTATCAATCATAATACCGTCTTTTGCATGGGTGTGAACAATATAATCTCTAAGAATATATACCGCCTCTACGGCATCCTGCCCCGTAACCATAGTGAAATTTGCAGGATCAAGATTAACGCCGACACCGCCCTTGGTATCTTCAATAAAAGCAAGAAGGGTCTTCGCCTTTTCAGGTCCCGTTTCAATAGCAAGCGTGACCCCCTTGGACTTTGCATAAAGACCGCACTCGGTAAGTGCATCAAGCATTACTTTATATCTCGGATTCGACTTATCTTCCGGAATAACGCCTATATGAGTAGTGATAATATCTGTACCAAACTCTACAGCGAGATCTACAATTCTTTTTGTCTTTCTCACACGCTCGGGGTTATCCTCTGCACGCTCAAAGCCATACCCACCCATATCGGCGCAAAGTGCGCTCACAACAAGGCCTCTATCGGCAAGAAGTTTTTTATAATACGCTTTATCCTCTTCTGTCAACGTTTCGGGAGAAAAGTCGCCGTTAGTAGCATAAATCTGTACGCCTGCGATTCCAAGAGATGCCGCAAGCTCAATTCCATCGGCGTGACTCTTTTTAAAACAGTTTGTGATTACACCTATCTTCATTTTCGCATGCCTCCGCACTCATAAATTCTACAAACAAGCTCCTGAATTTTCAAAGCTTCTTTTCCGCTGAGTTCAAGTTTTTCTTCACCCAGACACGCCTTGTAAAACTGTTCAATCTGATTTATATGCTGACAACCCCAATACTCCTCGCCGTGCTTTCCGAGAAGCGAGTGGTTTTCGGTGTGCGCTTCTTCATGCGTGCCGTCATTATAAACAATATATGCGTCGGTATAGCCGAACGTAACGGTTCCGTTTTCGCAAAACAGTTTTATCTCAATAGGCTCGTTACAACCGTAATTATTCATACAGTAAAAACCGTAGACAGTTCCGTTTTTGTACGTAACAAGCCCCTCGGCACTATCCTCAACGTTGACAATTTTATGCCCGCGGTTTGCCATAGAACACGAAATGCTCTCCATTTCACTGTCCACCATCCAGTTTACAAGGTCAATCGAGTGAATAGCCTGGTCTATAACGACTCCGCCGCCTTCTTTGTCCCACGTGCCTTTCCAGTCACTCTCAGCATAGTATGAATCAGGGCGCGCCCAGGTAAGAACAGAGCGTGCGGAAATGATTTTTCCAAGCTTGCCCGACTTAATAGTCTTCTTTACAAACTGAACCGAACTGTTATATCGGCACTGAAAAATAATGCCGTACTGTACGTTATTTTTCTCTGCGCACTCAACCGCTTTAATAGCGCTGTCATAATCGATAGACATCGGTTTTTCACATATTACGTGAATTCCGCGCTCCATTGCATACATACTTACGGGGACGTGAAGATAATGCGGCAGACATATATGTACAACGTCAAGTTTCTCCGCCTCTATCATTTCCCTGTAATCGCCGTATGCCCTAACGCCGAATTCATTAGCCATATGCATAGCGCGGTCGGCCTTGATATCGCAGCAAGCAACAAGCTCCGCTTTATCCAATGCCTGTGCAGAAGCAAAATGCATTATAGAAATGCGTCCGCACCCGATTATGCCAGCCCTGAGTTTTTTCATAATTTGATTTCCTCGTTTTTATCAGCAGACTCATACAGTACGTCAAGAAGCCTTGCGCTGATAAGTATATTTTCAATGTGGTTCTTATCCTTTACGCCGGTAGATATCGAATCAAGGAAAGCTCTATCTTCCTTGGTATACATATCGGGAATTTCGTGGCTTGTAACAGTTTCATTAAGCGTAGCACTGTCCCAGAATGTAAACTGTCCGTAGTACTGAAAACGCGCACCGCCCTTATCTCCAAGAAAGTCTATATACATCTCGTTCTTTCCGATATTCTGCGCCCATGCACCCGTAAATGAAATGTTTGCCTTATTGGTGCGGACATATCCGGAAATAAAGTCGTCAACATCGTTTACGCCGTTTTCGATATCGGCAGTATCCTCTGCCCACATATCTTTATATTTATATGACTTCATATCCTTTGCCATTTCACTGTATGCGTTGCAGGAAGCACTTTTAAGACTTACATCACCGAGAACATACAGTATAAGGTCCAGAAAATGTACGCCCCAGTCAATAAGAACTCCGCCGCCCGACTGAGATTTATCGGTAAATGCGCCGCCAAGACCGGGTATACTGCGGAAATGTCTGAAGCTGCAGCAAACGTGATAGATTTCTCCGAAATCTCCGTTTTCGTATCTTCTCTTAATTTCCTCAACCGACTTATGATGACGGTTGCACACACCTATATTGAGCATCTTTCCTTGCTTTTCGGCTTCTTTTGCCATTTCGCAGGAAAGCTCGTAGTTTACCGTTATCGGCTTCTCGCAGAAAACGTGTTTACCTGCTTTAAGCGCATCCATTGTAATAGTATAATGTGCATAGTTAGGAGTAAGCACAAAAACTGCGTCTACCTCTTCGTCAGCGAGAGCTACTTTATAATCGGTTATCGTCTGTTCGATTTTAGGAAAATTCTGCTTTGCCGCTTCTGCCTTTTCGGGAAGAATGTCGCACGCATATTTGATACGGCAGTCTTCTATAGCCGACAGCGCTTTAAAATGAGAATTGTTTGCAATTCTTCCGCAACCTATAACCGCTACTGTTTTCATAACCTGAACCTTCCTTTTTTTTGAAAAAGTTATCTTACACCTTTACTATACCACTTTCAGCTTGTATGTAAATACCTTTTTTAGCGCAGTTTTTTGTCACTTTTTTGTTTTTGCCGATATTTTAGTCAATTTTATAAAAAAAGTGATTGCTTTTTCTTGACACCGTTTGGTTTTCGTTATACAATTCAATTATGAAAAACTTATATCACATTGACTATGTATTTTCACCTGCAAAAGAATTCGGAGACTTCAGTCTGCACCAGATAGGCAGACTTTTTTGCAGCGAAGGCGCCGTTATCAAAAAGCATCTGCATCTCAATTGGTTTGAGCTGACTATCGTTACAGACGGGAAAGGAGTT
>JAFYPS010000040.1 GCA_017547395.1 Clostridia bacterium | reverse complement strand
TTATTCTCGGACGTGCCGAGATGTTTGCGGGCAAAAACACCGTAGGAAAATCGGTGCTTGACGGTATCGGTATGGGTATCGGATTTGTGTTTGCACTTCTCTGTATGTCCACTATCCGCGAGATTTTAGGTGCCGGAACCTTTGCAGGTATGCCTGTTCCTTTCTTCTCCACACATCCGATAAGCGTAATGACAAAAGCACCCGGCGGTATGATAGTTTACGGTGTTATGATTGCTATTATCAACAAGGCTACCAAGGGAAAAGTTATAAAGAAAAAAGATTTCTCATGCAAGGGCTGTCCTGCTGCAGGCTCCTGTGCAAAGGGGACTTGCGAAACTGCAGTAAAGGAGGGTAAATAATGGAGACTTTCAAGAGTTTGATTATCATTATGATGTCGTCCGTGCTTGTTAACAACTACGTTCTCAGCCGTTTCCTCGGCATCTGTCCCTTCCTCGGCGTTTCAAAGAAGCTTAATCAGGCTACCGGTATGGGAATAGCCGTTATTTTCGTTATGCTTATGGCGACCGCCGTTACTTACCCTGTACAGAAGTTTATTCTTGATGCATACGGTCTTAGCTATATGCAGACAATCGTATTCATCCTTATTATTGCGGCACTTGTTCAGTTCGTTGAGATAGTGCTTAAAAAGTTTATACCCGCCCTTCACAAGAGCCTTGGTGTATATCTTCCCCTTATCACAACCAACTGCGCAGTTCTTGGCGTTACAATCAACAATATCACCGACGGGTACAATTTCCTTGAATCTATGGTGTCCTCTCTCGGTGTAGGTCTTGGTTTCCTCCTTGCGATGGTAATGTTCTCGGGTATACGTTCCTACATTGAGGAAAACGAGGTTCCGGAGGCACTTCGCGGACTGCCCGTAACGCTTATAGCGGCTTCGTTTGTTTCACTTGCATTTTTCGGATTTGCCGGAATTGTAGAAAATCTGTTTGCATAATCGGGAGGGCTTAAACTATGTTACCACAAATTTTATTCGCCCTTCTGGTAGTTGCGGCAGTAGGGCTTTTGGCTGGAATTCTTCTCGTTCTTGCATCTCATTTCTTTGCGGTAAAGGTAGACGAAAAGTTTACCGAAATCAGAAAGTGCCTTCCGGGTGCCAATTGCGGCGCGTGCGGCTTTGCAGGCTGTGACGGTTATGCCGAGGCACTTGCCGAGGGTAGGGTAAAGGCTAATCTTTGTATCCCCGGTGCGCTTGAAGTTGTAGAAAAGGTTTCTGCGATTCTCGGTATCGAGGTAGAAGAAGGCGAACTCAAGGTTGAAAGTGTTGCATTGGTTGCCTGCAACGGTACCTGTGATGCGGCACCCAGAAAAGCAAAGTATGACGGCGTTCAGTCCTGCCGTTCAGCTCACGCGCTTTACGGCGGCGAAATCGCCTGCCGCTTCGGTTGTCTTGGCTGCGGTGACTGTGCAAAAGAATGTCCGATGGACGCTATCAGTATTTGTAACGGAATTGCGCACGTTGACAGCGACATATGTATTGGATGCGGCGTATGTGTAAGAACTTGTCCCAAGGACATTATCAAGCTTGTTCCGCGTGAAGCAAATCAGGTTGTTGTCTGCAGCAACACAGAAAAGGGCGCACTTGCAAGAAAGAACTGCAAGAATGCCTGCATTGCTTGTAAAAAGTGCGAAAACAGCTGTCCTTCCGATGCTATCAAGGTTATAGACAATCTTGCAAAGATTGACTACGATAAATGCACCGAATGCGGACTTTGTGTTGAAAACTGTCCCGTGCATTGTATTTTCGCAGTTGATTATACTAAGGCATAATGGAAAAAACAAATAAAAGAAACGATATTATTCTTATCGCAGTCCTCCTGCTGCTCACTGCAGCAGGACTTCTGCTTTTTAATGCGCTTAAGGTTGGCGGCGACACTGTGGTCGTACTCATCGACGGTAATGAAAGCGCGAGCTACTCACTTTCGGTTGATAAAGAGGTCGTCATTGAAACTGAAAACGGCAAAAACGTTCTCGTCATCAGGGACGGTATGGCTTTCGTAAAGGATGCAGACTGTCCCGACGGAATATGCGCCGAGCACAGACCGATTACAAAGGTGGGAGAAACCATAGTGTGTCTGCCGCATTCGCTTGTTATAAAGGTTGAATCGAAAAGTGCAGAGCAAACGCTTGATATTATAATATGAGGATAAAAACGTGATAAGCAGTACGAAAAAACTTACTTTTTTAGGCGTTCTCGCATCTGTTGCGCTTATTCTTTCTTATATTGAGGCAATATTGCCACCGATATATGCGGCAGTTCCGGGGATCAAGGTCGGTCTTCCGAACGTTGTGATTCTTTTTCTGCTTTACAGATACGGTGTAAAAGAGGCGGCGGCAGTTTCATTTATCCGCCTTATTGTCAGTATGATGCTTTTCGGCAGTCCCACGATGTTTATTTACAGCCTTGCCGGTGCGGTTTTAAGTCTGATTTTTATGGCAATACTAAAGAAAACGAAGTTGTTTTCGTCGATCGGCGTCAGCGTAGTCGGCGGCGTTATGCACAATCTCGGACAAGTGCTTTGCGCAATGTTTTTGCTTGAAACTGCAGAAATCGGATACTATATGTTTGTGCTTGTAATAAGCGGTACTCTGGCGGGGATTTTTATCGGACTTCTCGGCGGAATACTGCTTGATAAATTAAATGCAAAAAAACATTGACAAAAGTTTACCAATATGGTAATATACTGCTTTGGGTACAACCCGATATTAATTTTAAGGAGAAAGACAATGAAAAAGATTCTTAGCGTAATGCTCGCGGCACTTATGCTTCTCAGCGTTGCTTCTTTCACAAGCTGCGGTGAGGCGGAAACCCTCAAGTTCGGTATGGGTATTTCTGCTGCATACGGTGATGTAACCTC
>JAFYPS010000039.1 GCA_017547395.1 Clostridia bacterium | reverse complement strand
TTATGCCTGACGGCTGGACGGTGCTTACAAAAGACGGTTCTTTATCTGCTCACTTTGAGCATACTATAGTAATTACCCCCGACGGACCACAGATTATGACTAAACCCTGAGGTGCGTTATGGTAGGTAGAGTAGTAATATCAAACGCGGGTAGAGATAAGACAAAGTTAATGGTAATAGTTAAAGAGACCGAAAACTATCTGTTAGTGTGTGACGGAAAAGAGCGGCGGTTAGCGCATCCTAAGCGCAAAAACCCGAAGCATCTAAAACTTACCAAACTTAAACTTGAAGCACATCAGCTTGAAACAGACCGCGCTTTGCGCAAGGCGTTAAAAGCGATTGGTTATGAGGAGGAAACGTAATGTCAAAATCAGATATGATTGAACTTGAAGGCACCGTTGTTGAAGCAATGCCTAACGCAATGTTCAAGGTAGAAATTCAAGGCGGACATCAAATTCTTGCCCACATTTCAGGAAAATTACGTATGAACTTTATACGTATTCTTCCCGGAGACAAGGTAACGGTTGAGATGTCGCCGTACGACCTGTCAAAAGGACGCATAACTTGGCGTTCAAAATAAGACAGAAAATAGTATGATTAAATCATACCTTAAATTTTAAGGAGGTAAAATCCAAATGAAAGTCAGACCTTCTGTAAAAAAGATTTGCGAAAAATGCAAAATCATTAAGCGCAAGGGTAGAATCATGGTTATCTGTGAGAATCCCAAGCACAAGCAGCGTCAGGGTTAATTAACCCCTGATATCGCAACAACAAATATGGAGGTGCTTTGATAAATGGCACGTATTGCTGGTGTTGACCTTCCTAATAATAAGCGAGTTGAAATAGGACTTACTTATATTTACGGTATTGGTCTTACAACATCTAAAAAGATTCTTGCTGACACAGGTATCAATCCTGATGTACGCGTTAAGGATCTTACAGAAGAAGATATTTCCAAGCTTCGTGAGTACATTGACCAGAACCTTGAAGTAGAAGGTGACCGTCGTCGTACAGTTGCATTGGATATTAAGAGACTTATTGAAATTGGAAGCTATCGTGGTCTTCGTCACCGTAAAGGTTTGCCCGTAAGAGGTCAGCGTTCAAAGACTAACGCTCGTACTCGTAAGGGTCCGAAGAGAACCGTAGCAAACAAGAAGAAATAAGTAGGAGGTAAACTTTAATGGCTACTGCTAAAAGAGCGACAACACGTCGTCGTCGCGAAAAGAAAAATATTGAACGTGGCGCAGCCCATATCCAGTCGACCTTCAACAACACAATAGTTACAATTACCGATACTCAGGGCAATGCTCTTTCATGGGCATCTGCAGGTGAACTCGGTTTCCGTGGTTCTAAAAAGTCTACTCCTTTCGCAGCACAAAGCGCTGCTGAAAAGGCAGCTAAGGCAGCTATGGAACACGGTCTTAAGACTGTTGAAGTTTATGTTAAAGGACCAGGCGCTGGTCGTGAAGCTGCTATCCGCGCATTGCAGTCAGTAGGTCTTGAGGTTTCTATGATTAAAGACGTAACCCCAATTCCACACAACGGCTGCCGTCCTCCCAAGAGAAGACGCGTATAATCATTATAAACAACCTAATGCAACGTATGTTGCGTAATAATTTGGAGGTGTAAAAGATGGCAAGATATACCGGTGCAGTTTGCAGACTTTGCCGCCGTGAAGGACAAAAATTGTTCCTCAAGGGTGAGCGCTGCTATTCTGAAAAATGTTCTATCGCTAACCGCGGATATGCTCCAGGTCAGCACGGACAAGGTAGAAAGAAGTCATCCGAATATGGTTTGCAGCTTCGCGCTAAGCAGACCGCAAGACGTTTTTATGGTGTTCAAGAGGGTCAGTTCCGTCATTATTTTGAGGTTGCTGAAAGAAAACCCGGCGTTACCGGTGATAACCTTTTAAAAATTCTTGAAAGCCGTCTTGACAACGTAGTTTACAGAGTAGGCTTTGCTTCTTCAAGAGCAGAAGCACGTCAGCTTGTAGGCCACGGTCATTTTGAAGTTAACGGTGAACGCGTTGACATCGCTTCATACCTTCTCAAAGCAGGTGACGAAATCGCTATCTGCGAAAAGGCAAAATCAAGCGATAAGATCAAGGCAGTTGTAGAAGCAAACAGCGCAAGACCTACTCCAGAATGGATTAGCGTTGACCGCGAAAAGCTTACAGCAAAAGTTATTGCCCTTCCCTCACGTGAGCAGATTGAAGCTCCTGTTGAAGAGCAACTCATCGTTGAATTCTATTCAAGATAATAACAAGCATAACGTTGTTATCTTATGTTTTGTCCACCGCATCGGGACACAATATTTTAAAATTTGCGATGCGGAGAAACGGAGCTTTTAAATGATAGAGATTGAAAAGCCCAGAATTGAAACACTTGAACTTTCAGCAGACGGTAAATACGGAAAGTTCGTTATGGAACCGCTTGAACGCGGTTATGCAGTTACACTTGGCAACAGTTTAAGAAGAGTTCTTCTTTCAACATTGCCTGGCGCTGCTATAACCAACGTTAAAATTGACGGTGTAGTTCACGAATTTTCTACAATTCCTGGTGTAAAAGAAGACGTTACTGAAATAGTTCTTAATCTTAAAGGACTTATTGCAAAACTTAATTCTGATACAGCTAAGAAGATTTACATTGAGGCAGAGGGCCCCTGTGTTCTTACCGCAGCGTCAATCAAGGCTGATTTTGAGGTAGAAATTCTTAATCCTGATATGTATATTGCTACTCTTGACGAAGGTGCAAAGCTCAATATGGAGATGACCCTTGACAGAGGTAGAGGTTACGTATCTGCAGAGCAGAATAAGCCGGCTCAGAATATAATCGGCGTTATCCCGATTGATTCTATTTACACTCCGGTTTTGAAGGCAAACTTTAATGTTGACAACACCCGTGTTGGTAACGTTGTTGACAAAAACAAGCTTACTCTTGAGGTTTGGACCGATGGTTCAATCAAGGCCGATGAAGCAGTTTCTATGTCTGCTAAAATCCTTATTGAGCACTTCGAATTGTTCCTTAACCTTGCTGAAGGCGTAAGCGAAACCGAAAGCATTATGGCAGAAGCAAAGGACAACGCAAAGGAAAAAGTTCTTGATCTTACTATCGACGAACTCGACCTTTCAGTACGTAGCTTTAACTGTCTTAAACGCGCAGGCATTAATACTGTTGAAGACCTTATCAACAAGTCTGAAATGGATATGATGAAGGTTAGAAACTTAGGACGCAAGTCACTTGAAGAAGTAATTGCAAAATTGGCTTCTTTCGGCTTTGCTCTTAAGAAAGACGACGAATAAAGGAGTGAATATCAATGCCAGGTACTCGTAAACTCGGAAGAACCAGTGATCACAGAACTGCTATGCTTCGTGCAATGGTTACTTATCTTTTTGAAAATGGTAAGATCGAAACAACCGTAACACGCGCTAAAGAAGTTAGATCAATGGCAGAGAAGTATATTACACTCGCTAAGACAAATACACTTCACAGCAAACGTCAGGCAATGGCATTCATTACTAAGGAAGACGTAGTTGCAAAACTTTACAACGAAATCGCTCCTAAGTATGCAGACGTAAACGGTGGTTACACTCGTATTACAAAGACAGGCCCACGCCGCGGCGACGCTGCTGAAATGGCAATTATCGAGTTAATCTAATTCTCGCGAATTTTTAGTAGTCACATTTTCGCAAAACGATAGCGATGTTCTTAACTATCAACCCTGCCGAAAAGCTTGTCGCATTCTGCGCTTGCTAATTCGGGATGATGTGGGTACTAAAGCAAAAAAATAACACCTCCCAAACGGGAGGTGTTTATTTTTATTTAAAATTTAAAAACATATCCGGCAATAATTCCTAATACTGCTGAAATACAAATAATAAGCACGGGCGGTATT
>JAFYPS010000038.1 GCA_017547395.1 Clostridia bacterium | reverse complement strand
GTATTCAAGTCCAAAATCCCTTTGCATATACGAGCGCTTCCAAATAGCCTGTCCCCATATAGGACCGCGCTCAGCAAAGAAGTAGTCACTGTCAGTATCTTCCCAAACACCCGCGTGGTTCATTGAACAAATACAAACTATACGCTCATCATCTTTATATTTTTCGAGAAGCTCAGCCGCATATGCAAAAAAGGAAACGGAAGGAAGATTGTCATCCTCAAGGAAAATACATCTGTCAACCTTTGACCAGATAAGATCAGCGCCACGGCGACTCATAGTATAAAGCCCGTTGTTCTTTTCCTCAAAAATCTTATATACCGTGCATTCCCAATCAATTTCTTCGAAGATTGCTCGGCTTTGTCTGATAGCCTCCCATTCTTTTTCGTTTCGCCCGCCATCGGAAATCAAGAACATCGTTGAAGGACGTGCCTCCTTCAACACCTCAAACTGTCTTTTTTGGCACTCCGGGCGAATCCAAATGTTTATTCTTACGGGTACGTCAACCAAATACGGTTTTTTACTCATTTTGCTTCTCCTAAAACATATTATCTCTTTCCAAGCAACATTTTCTTTTCGTCCTTCGCTATATAGAAGAAAAACACTATAACGGCAAAAATAACAACTACCACCATCGCTTTTACCGCCAAGCCCAACCATCCAACAAGCGGAATGGCTCTGATTACAAAATGGCTTATCAAGAGTATAGCTCCGTAACACGGTATAAGTCTCAGATAACACTTTTTGTAGAACTCAAATATGTTAATTCCCGCTTTTTTTATATAGATGATGTTCATAAAGGCAATATTGCCGAGAGATGCAACAGCCGTGCCTATACAAACACCCAAAGCACCAATTTTTATGGAGAGGAAATACGAAATCAAAAGTCCGAATACTCCGGTAAAAGTCATACACATTGCCTGATATTTGATAAGTTTCTTGGCAATAACCGTTGTTTTAGCAATCTGCTGAGTAGCCGAAATAAGTGTAGGAAACAAAATAATAACGGCAAGATAGTATGAGTGCGTATACTCTTCCCCCATCCAAAGCGTCATAAACTCCTTGCCCACACATACAAAGCCGATAAAAGCAAGACCAAGCAACATTGACTGGTATCTGCCTACCTTTATCATAAGCGAAAGAATTTTATCTTCCTGCTTATCGGCAATATAACGGGAAACCTTTGGCAAGAACATACCGTTAATGGACGCCCCGAGCGTATAAAAATATCCTTCAAGCGTTGTCGCAGGAGCATACAGCGCTATCTGGATAGCGCCCGCTGTTATTCCTAAGACTGACGGAGCAAAGCTGTGAGTAAATCTTTGCATTATATTAATAACGGTAGTCCATACGGTAAAGCTAAACAGAGTTTTATATATTTCCATTCCGCTTGCTTTGAAATTAGGCTTTAGCGGAACGTATTTGGCTGAAAGGATAAGCTTAACCAACACGGTTATCAGATGCGCCATAACGTTTGTAAAAATTACAACCGCTACGTTTGACGAGAAAAAGAGGACCGCTACTACTAAAACAACGGAAAGAACGCGGTAAAGCAGACTGCAAAGTTTAAGCTGAATAAACTTTTCGTACGCGTTAAGCATTCCGTCAAGCGGAGAAAACGGAAAGGCAATTATATGATACCCTGCGACAATTATGTAAAGCGTGCGGAACTGCTCAAGTTCGGACGGGGTAAGCTCCTTGTATATACTGCCGAGAAAAAAGTAAACTAAAGTGAGAACCGAAAGAATAACAAGGTCGATGATTATATAAAGTTTATATATTATTCCCGAAATGTCGCTTGCTTCCTTCATCTTGCCTTCAGCGCGGTATTTAGATATATAACGTGATACCGCGGAACCAAGACCGAAGTCCAACATAAATATTGCAATGAGCGAATTTGCAAGCGTATAAAGACCGTATTCTGCCTGCCCTATTTTGTCAACCATCCACGGAGTATAAAGCAGACCCGCAACTATATTAAACGCCATCGTAAAATAGGAGATAAGTGCTCCCATTTTAAGCTGGCTTAATTTCATTTTTTTCATTAAATCCCCTTAAATTCCGGTATTACTCGAATATTCTATTTCACTTCCCGCAATAGCGCAGGCAGGCACGAGCAAAAGCATAAGGTAAAGTCCCGCAATACCTACGAATACAGATGCCTCAAAGCATCCCGTGAACAGTATAGCGGAAAGACCAAGAGTCGCATAAAAGGATGCTTCTTCCTGCAATTTTTTAAGTGCACGATTAAGCAGTGTGCAAAGCAAAATTGTAGTCAGAGCTCCGAATCGACAAAAAATAGTCATAAGCGAGTTGTGCTGCTGACTGTTATAATATTCAGCATAATCTCCCACCCAAAAGCAGTGCCAGAAGTTCTCAAGTGTACCGAGCCATATAGATTCTCGCGTTCCGATACCTTTACCAAAGCTACTGAAAGAAAAAAGGTTTATCCAAAAGTCCTGATACTCAAGAACGACAAAAATATAGAAAAAGAAAACAACAAGCGGCAATATCGCTATCATCAGCAGAATCCAGTTTGGCACTTTCTTTATCTTAAATACTTTAGTTAGTATTACGCATCCAACCATAAAAAGACAGGCGTAAAACGAATTGCGCGACTGTGTTGCAGTGATTATAGGGAGGAGTGCCAAGGCTACGCCCCAATATAAAAACCTTCTTTTTCCGTCAAACAAAAACGAAGAGTAAAAAATAATGACAAAAAAGCAAGTAAGCCAAAGTCCTGCGGCGTTAGGGTTAGGGAAATTAAGACAAATAACGTCCGTCCACCTAAAATAAGACGTCTTCAAAGGACCAAAATAGTATGCTGCAAGCAGAATTACAGCGGATATCAAAAACAAATTAGATATTTTTTTGTAAGTTTCCGCTTTCATTTTTACAAAACTGCCAACGTCAATGCAAATAAAAATGCACCAAGTAATGACAATGTGAGTAAAAAAGTCAGCATTATTTACTATGCCGCCTACAATCGCAGAAAAACCTACCAAAATAATCAGCAAAAAAGTAACAAGGTTAGCGTATCCGCTAAGAAAATACAGTGCAAATACCAAAACCAACGTAACTATATAAATCAAGTCAACGATAGCTTTAAATTCAAACACCTGAGCAAAGAAAGAAAGCAAAACGCATACTGTAAGAAACAACAGTACTTTATCGTTAAAGTACCTTGCAGATTTCATTTGTCAGTTACACCTCCTAAAATCATTGCTTTGAAACAGCAACCACCTCATGAAGCACCTTCTCCCACGAGTTTGATAAACTCACAAGCTTTTTATCAGTGCTTTGCGGCAAAATCTCTCCGTCTGCAACTTTTTTCATGAGAAGAGCAAGTTCTTCCGGCTTGAACGGATTAAAGAAATATGCATTTTCATATCCGTCAAGCACCTCGCGCGAAAAAGCGCAATCGGAAGCGAGAATAACCGTTCCTATCGCACGTGCTTCAGCAAGAGGATATCCGAATGTCTCTATGTACGAAGGAAACACAAGCGTACTTTCGCTGTACTTTTTCAGTACTTCTTCAAATTCAATACGTCCGATACAATTCACCGCACCGCGGCTTTTTTCAGGCGGTAACGTTAAACAAACGTTGTGAGAAATTCCTTCTTTTTGAAGTTTTTCCGACGCTTCAAAAATAACGCCGTTATTCTTATAAATCATATCCGCGGTAGGATAAAAGAACTTGGTTTTATCAAAACAAGCAATGTTCGCGTATGCGCTGACGTCCTTCATCGGAGGAAGAACGTTAACAACCCTTTCAGGTGCAACCTTGCATTTTTTAATGACAGCATCGCGTATCCATTCGGTCTGTACAATAGTTTTCGTCGCGCGGCGAACGGATGCACGGATCAGCGCGCCCAAAAAATACTGTACAACCGCTATTTTTCGTTCGGAGGACTTTACAAAAGAAAATTTCTTAACGTCCTGAAACGGTATTGACTGATGCATATAAACGACCTGAGGAACTTTAACACCGTAAGTGATAGTATTTTGCATCGAGAAAACAACGTCGGGATTAAGCTTTGAAATAAAGCTTTTCCCCGTTAAGAAATCAAAAGCAAGACGCTTTAACGAACTCTTTTTTATCTCGGGCAAAGCAACTATACGAACGTTTTCGGTTTCATCAAAATACTTGTCGCCGAGTAAAAATATCCACTCGTTTTCTTTGTCGTTTTCCTTGACGCAATTGTAAAAATCGCGAAGCACTGCCATAGCCCCGCCTTTACTTGCGGCAATATCGTTTACAACAATTCTCATTACTTCTCCATACGGTTCATAATAGTTTTATAAGCAGACTCCACGCTATAATGATCGCAGAGATATTTAAACGCGTTTTCTCCCCAAGTTTCATCGTTAAAGCGCTCAATTGCTTTAGAAAAAGCAGTGGCATCAT
>JAFYPS010000037.1 GCA_017547395.1 Clostridia bacterium | reverse complement strand
CTTGTTGGAATTTACTTTTGGTGTCTATAAACAAGATCGAACCCTCTACAATTCCTTCATTCATAAAATTGTTATCCCCATTAGCGATTAGGCAGATAATACCGTCTATTTGCTCATAGCCGTTACAACCGAGCATACCCATATAACCGCAAGGAACGTGCTGATCCGATTGAACAACGCTATTCATAGCAACCTCCTAACTCAACATTCCGGTCGGCATTGTAAGTTCCGCCTTTTCAGGTGGCAACCTTAGATTTTGACAAAGGACTGCATTTTTAATACTGTCCTTGCCGAACCGTTGTCGGATCGTTTCAATACATAAATCGAGTTTTTCCAATTTCTCAATTCTCTCAACGTTCGTGAACATATCAATTTGTCGGGGCGTGTCTTGTGGCACTAAATTGATTGCTTGAATGGTGACAGAACGAATTGGATTTCTCCAATCGTATCTTTTCTCAAATAGACTAAAAGCGGTCTTGGCTATGAGCATAGAGGACTGTGTAGGCATATCTAATTTCATTTGCCATTGTTTTGAGAAAAGCGTGTTATCTCGTATGTGAATAGCGACTCCATCCGCACACTTTTGATGAACACGAAGTTTGTGTCCTATGTCTTGGGTTAGCTCAAGGAAAACGGGCCACACCTGCTCGTTTTCTTCTAAGTCTGCTACGGTAGTAATTCCGTGTCCTACACTCTTTATTGGCGAAACAAAGTCCGCATTATGGACAAGGGAGTGGTCATTACCATTTGCATATTGCCAAAGAGCCACGCCGTTTTTACCGAGCCGTCTTTGCAAAAAATCAGGATCAGTCTTGGCTAAATCTCCGATGGTTCGTATGCAATAGCTATCTAATACACGCTGCGTTGCTCGACCTACACCGAGTAAATCCGCTGCGGGGAGTCCCCATATCTTATCTCTAAAGGTTTCTTTCTTAATTACTGTTATTGCATCAGGCTTTTTCATATCTGAGCCTAACTTTGCAAAGATCTTATTGAAAGAAACACCGACAGAGATAGTCAAGCCGAGTTCAAACTTGATAGTTTCTCTTATCTCGTTTGCAACCCTTTCAGGAGAGCCGTAGATGCGTTCTGTGCCGCTTATATCAAGCCAACACTCATCCATACCATACGGCTCTACTTGGTCTGTGAAGCGACTGTATACACTTCTTGCGAGTTTTGAATACTTTATATATTCTTCATAATGAGGTGGAACGATAACTAAGTCTTTGCATTTCTGTTTTGCTTGCCATACGGCATCGCCCGTTTTAACATCAAAGGCTTTAGCTGCATAGTTTTTTGCAAGGACTATTCCGTGTCGTTCCTCTACCGAGCCACATACTGCTACGGGATATTTCTTCAAAGAAGGATCAAGCATACATTCAACGCTTGCATAAAAGTTGTTCATATCACAATGCAGTATAGAACGGCTCAAATTTTTCACCTCAATTCTCGAATTTTTTGCAAAACCTCTTGACGAACTCTAATTCGTGGTGTATTATATAAGCACGAACTTAAATTCGTGTTGTGGGTAAATTATAGCACGAACATAAATTCGTGTCAATAGGTTTTAACGAATTAAAGTTCGTGTTCAAGAAAATGTTAAAAATATAGCCGAAGGGGTATGATTATGAAATTCAATGAAAGACTGAAAAAGTTTAGAGAAGATAAAAGTCTTACTCAGGTGCAGCTTTCTGAACTTACCGGAATTTCTGCCCGTATGATTCAAAAATATGAAGCAGGTACAGCTCGCCCTCGTTTGGATGCTGCGGAGAAGATTGCAAAGGCTCTCAATATTACAACCGATGAATTGCTCGGAAACGCTGATATGCTTGTAGCTCAGGCCGCCGAAAAGTACGGCGCAAGAGGTGCTAAGCAAGCCAAACAACTGACCGAAGAAGTTACCGGACTGTTTGCAGGTGGCGATATGGCAGAAGAAGATATGGACTTGATGATGAAAGCCATTCAGGATGCCTATTGGATTGCAAAGCAGAACAACAAGAAATTCACTCCTAAAAAGCATCGTTCTGAATAAGTCCGTTTTTTGGGACATTACTTATGTTAGGCTTATAATAGAAAGGTGTATGAAAGGGGTGAGAACCAATGTATGTTTGCACTTCTGAGATTGTCAAAAAGGCAAATAAGATAGTTGACCTTTGCGGAACACGTGATCCTCATAAGATTGCAAGAGAACTCGGTGTTGAAATCTTATACTATCCATTCAATCGTCAACGTGGAGCGTATAAGGTCATAATGCGTAATCGCTTTATGTTCATCAAAAACGATCTGCATCCGGTGATGGAAAAGATTGTACTCTTGCACGAACTCGGACACGACTCGTTGCATAGAGAGGAAGCTACCCAAGTAGGCGGCTTTAAGGAATTCAACATCTTTGATATGCGTGATAACAGAATGGAGTTTGAAGCAAATGTCTTTGCTTCTCAAATAGCTCTACCTGATGATGACTTCATAGAGTTAGCTGAACGTGGCTATGATACTCAGCAGATTGCAAGAGCTTTAAGATCTGATATTAACCTTGTGGCTATAAAAGGCGACTTGCTCCGTTCTCAAGGCTATCAATTCAATCATCAAGAACACCGCAATGACTTTCTCAAATATAACAAATAAGACCGTCTACTCAAATCGAGCAGACGGTCTTATTTACTAAGCGTACTTCTTGAAGTTTTCAGCTTGCTCCAAGACTTCCTTGTAAACATCATCAATGGTTACGGGCGGATAGTCGAACTCATCGAGTAAGAGAATGAGGTCAACCTGAAGGTTTGCCTTAATGTCATCACGAGTAGACCAATCAGTATAACGAGATTTATCGTCTACAATAAGTTTGATACGCTTTGACAGTTCAATCATCTTGTCATCGGGATACTCAAACTCATACTTTCGTGCTACAACGTTGAGAATGTCATAGAAGGCTTTTTCTTCGTAGTCAATTCCCATATCTTTGAATGAGTCTTTTTCTTTCTTGAGTTCTTCCAAGAGCTGAGCAAGCTGCTCGGCCACGTCGTCAAGAACTTCGTTTGCAAACGCTTCATCTTTGCGGCGATTGTTGTACTCATCGACAACACGTTTCATACGCTCTGCAAATTCCAAACTCATAATACGATTGACTTTTTTGTATTCCTCTATGGCTTGAGATAAGAGTCTTTGCAGAATTTTAATTTTGGTATTTGGTAGTTGGATAGCATTGATCTTATCCATATATTCATCGCTAAATATATCAACGGATATATGCTTTCCGGTTTCAAACAGTTCTTCGATACCATCCGACTGAATTGCACCCTCCAAGAGTTCACGAACTCTTGCGTTCATTTGTGCAGTGTCAGGTGCATCGCCCTTAGTCAACTTAAAGAGAATAGAACGAACTGCGCAGTAGAAAGCGATATGGTCTTTATCGTCATCGGTAAATTTATCGCTCGAACTGCAAAGATTAAACGCCTGCTTCATCCTCTTAACTGCTGCCATAAATCTTCTTTCAAGTTCTTCTGTGAGCTGAACATACTCTACGGCTCTATTAAGGCAGGCGAGTTGTTCTACCGGAGAGCCTAAGAAGAAGTCCTTACTATTGAAGTTATGGAACATCTGACCAAGCACTTCCAACTGATCTTTTACGATAGTAATAGACTGCTCAACGCCCTCAAATTCTTCTGTTTCAAAGTTTGTGTACTTTTTGAGAGCCAAGTTCATATTCTTTTTAATGCCAATATAATCGACAATCAAGCCTTTGTCCTTGCCTTCATACACACGATTAACACGAGAAATCGTCTGAATAAGGGTATGCTGCTGAATAGGCTTGTCAATGTAAATAGTATCAAGGGAAGGTACATCAAATCCGGTGAGCCACATATCAACGACGATAGCAATTTTGAAGTTGGACTTGATGTTCTTGAACTGACGGTCAAGTTCTTTTCTATCTTCTTTAGTACCGAGCATATCATACAGTTCAGGCTCGTCATCCTTATTGCGAGTCATAACCATACGAACTTTCTCAATAGGTTTTAGTTCTTTCTTATCTTTTTCGGTGAGTTCTGCACCGTCAGCACAAATCTTCTTTTCTGCCCACTCAGGGCGGAGTTCAATAATTATCTTATAAAGGTCGTAAGCAATATTACGGTTTGCACATACGAACATAGCCTTGCCTGCAACAGTCGCACCTTCAGCAACACGATTTTCGTAGTGGTCGATGAAGTCTTGAGCGACTGCACGAAGTCTGTCAGGATCGCCAATGATAACTTCCATATTGGCAACTGCTTTCTTGCTTTCTTCGATTTGGTGTTCATTTGCACCTTCACGCTCACATTGAGCATAATAATCTTCAATCTGTCTAATCTTGTCCTGATCGAGCGTTACACGAGCAGCACGACCGTCATAAACGAGATTTACGGTAATACCATCACGTACTGCTTCGGTCATTGTATAAGCATCAACAACGCCACCAAAGACTTCGATGGTTGCATCGACCGGAGTTCCCGTAAAGCCTACATAAGTTGCATTAGGAAGGGAGTCATGTAGATACTTGGCGAAGCCATAGGTACGCTCAACTCCCGTTTCTGTAATCTTAACCTTTTGGTCGAGATTGATTTGGCTGCGGTGAGCTTCATCGGAGATACAAATAACGTTAGCTCTATCTGTAAGCATTTGCAGATCTTCGGTAAACTTCTGAATAGTAGTCATATAGACACCGCCGCTTGTTCTGCCTTGAAGCTCTTGGCGAAGTTTTTCACGGGAGTCAATGCTTACAACAGTATCATCACCGATATATTTTTTAGAACCGACAAACTGCTTCGATAATTGGTCATCAAGATCTGTACGGTCAGTAATAATCAAAATTGTAGGTGAACGGAAAAACTTGCTTTTCATAAGCATACGGGTAAGGAACATCATAGTGTAACTCTTGCCACAACCCGTTGCACCAAAGTATGTACCGCCCTTACCGTCACCTTCAGGGCGTAAGTGTGTTTTAATATTTTCGTAGAGCTTGTTTGCGGCGAAGAACTGCGGATAACGACATACAATCTTCAAGTCCTTATCCGAAGCATCAGGGAAATAGATGAAGTCCTTAATAACTGCAAGCAGACGATCCTTGCGGAAAAGACCTTGCATCATCGTAACAAGTGAATTGATACCATCAAGTTCTACATCATTTGCTTCGACTTTTCTCCACGCATAGAAAAAGTCATACGGACTAAATAAAGAGCCGTATTTATTATTTGCTCCGTCACTAATCACGACAAAAGCGTTATATTTGAAGATTTCAGGAATGTCACGACGATAACGAACTGTGAGCTGAGTATAGGCGTCCATAATGGTAGTGTTCTCTTTGATTGCACTCTTGAACTCAAGTACAACAACGGGAATACCATTGACAAATACGATTCCGTCAGGGATTCGCATTTGATTATTCATACCTACAATTTCAAACTGATTTACTGCTTTGAAAATGTTATTATCAGGGTTCTCAAAGTCAATCAGTTCAATGAAAATATCCTTTTGGGATCTATCTTCACGGTTGAAGATAAAGCCGTCACAAAGCATTTTGTAGATGGCCTTATTAGCTTCATAAAGAGTTCCGGAAGTGTTGCGGAGCATAAGGATAATACTATCTACTTCGCTCGGTGTAATGCCATCTTTGGCATAACGAGAGTAGAGGTATTGCTTGAGATCGTCAGCAAGTAGTACCTCTGTTCTTTCTCTGTGAATTTGGTCGCCACTTAT
>JAFYPS010000036.1 GCA_017547395.1 Clostridia bacterium | reverse complement strand
ACACAGTTGAAAAAGTCGTTCTTGAAAAATTTGTTGACGGTAAATGGGAGTTTGTAGAAAACGTGCAGGAAAAGCCTGCATATACCTACGTTGCGCTCGGTAAAAATATTGAAAACCTGGGGGATAAGGGTATTTACCGTGCAGTTGTTACCGACAAAAAGGGTACTACTGCTATTAGTAACGAAGTTACCGTAGAAATGCTCAACTTCCGTTTCGTTTCCATGCCCGAAGAAACGATTACCGCAAAAAGCGGCACTCCGCTTATTCTTTCGGTAAAGGCAGAGGGCGGCGTAGAACCGTATACCTATCAGTGGTATGAGTGGCGGAAAGAAACAAACGGTTTCTCGCTCTTCCCGTTAAACGGCTATAACACAAGTACGGTTCTTTACGAAGGGGCAAAAACCGATACGCTCACCTTTAAGGTTCAATCCTATCTTGTAAACAATACTCAAAAAGGAATCTTATGCAAGGTTACGGATGCAGAAGGAAACGAAATTAAAACAAATAAGATTTTAATCAAGAACTAATAGGAAAGGAATATAACCATGAAAAAACTGATATCTTTTGTATTTGCGACAGTAGTTGCATTTGCTTTGGTATTTACCGCTTTTGCGGCTTGCGAGCATGAGTTTTTGGCAATGAGAAATATGACATCTCACTATGAAGAGTGTCAGAAGTGTTTTGAAATTCGTAATGCAGGTAATCACACCTTTGAAAACGGCAAATGCACCGTTTGCGGTTATGACGAGGTTATTATGAACCCCTTTACCGACGTGCCAAACGATGCATGGTATTTAAGCGACCTGCTTGTGGCGGTTGCAACCGACCTTATCAGCGGTAAAACCCCCACCACTTTTGCACCGAGTGACAATCTCACTTACGCCGAGGCGGTTAAACTTGCGGCTTGCATGAACGAAAAGTACACAAAAGGCGAGGTTACTCTTAAAGTCGGCACACCGTGGTATCAAACCTACGTTGACTACTGCATTGCTAAAAATATCATCCGCACCGAATACAACTGGTCGGATTTTGCAACAAGAGTAGGCTATATGTACATCTTTGCATGCGCACTCCCCGAGGAGGCGTATGAGGTGATAAACGATATCGATGACGGCATGATTCCCGACGTTCCAATGGATTCTCCTTTTGCTCCCATCGTTTACAAAATGTACCGTGCAGGTATTGTAACAGGCGTTGATGCATTGCATAACTGCAATCCTACAGCCAATATCACACGTGCCGAGGTTGCGGTTATCGTTGCAAGAATGATGGACCCTTCAAAGAGAATTCGTTTTGATATGACGGCATCCCACGCTAACACAGAAATCGAAACCGAGATAAAAGTGCCTACTGAGGAAGTTACTACTGTAGTTGTTACACCCACAGTACCTTATGAGCCGAATCTTGGCGATTACGTCTACGACGATATAAAAGAAACCGAAACTACCGTAGAAGTTAAACCTACCGTACCTTATGAGCCTGATCTTGGCGATTACGTCTACGACGCAACAAAAGAGCCGCTTACAATTATCGGTCAGCCGACTTCATATGAAGCAAAGGCTTACGGTGAAAAGGCAGAGCTCAAGGTTGTTGCAGACGGCGGCAAGCCTGCTTTTACCTATGAGTGGCATTATTATACGGGATACAGAAACGAAACCGCAAAAATCGAAAATAGCGAATTTGTAAGCGGTGCGGATACCGATACACTTACAGTTTCTGTTGAAAAGGAAAACACCGTTCTCGGCACAAAAATCTTTTGCAAGGTAAAGGATGCAAACGGTGTAGAGGTAACCTCAAATAAAGCCGCAGTTTACGGTCCTTTCGCAATGCCTATAAATGACGTAACCGTTATTACCGCACTCAAGGAATATACTGTAATCGGAACTGTTGCAGACGGTGTTGTTCGCAAGGGCGACAAGGTTTCGGTAGAGTCAAACGGCAAAATTATTGCAATCGGAACAGTTAAAGATTTGCAGATGTTTAACAAATCTCTTGACGAGGCAATCAAGGGTGATAACGTAGGTGTTGTTATTGAGCTGACCGACGGTGCAAGACCTATGGCAGGTGGCACTTTGATTAAGTATGATAACTCTCACGTTATTGATACAAGCGATATAATAAACTGATTTATCGCTTTTGAAAAAGGAGCGTAAATATGAAAAAACTATTAGCATTAATAGTTATAGCTATGCTTGCTTTAAGCTTTGCACTTACCGTTTTTGCTGATAAAACCGAGTGTGAGCATGACTTTTTGGCAATGAGAAACCTGACGTCGCACTATGAGGAGTGCCAGAAGTGCTTTGAACTCCGCAATGCGGGCAGTCACACTTACGAAAACGGCAAATGCACCGTTTGCGGTTATGATGAGTTTGTTCCTCCCGTTGAAGACATAAAGGGCGAAGGTGAGCATGATCATAAACTTATGAACGGTGCAGACGATGATTACCACTTTGAAGAATGTCAGGTATGTTTTGAGCGTTTTGATGTAAAAGACCATACCTTCAAAGACGGTATATGCACAGTTTGCGGACACAAAGAACTTGTAAATCCCTTTACTGATGTAAGCGAGAATGCGTGGTATTTCAGTGACGTAATCAGAGCATATGCGGATAAGCTTATCAACGGCAAAACCGAAACAAGTTTTGCGCCTGACCTTAACATCACCTACGTTGAAGCAATCAAGCTTGCAGCGTGTATGCACCAGAAATATACTACGGGAGAGGTAACTCTCACCGTGGGTAATCCTTGGTATGCTCCCTATCTTGAATACTGCATTGAAAACGGAATTTTGCGTGAAGAGCACGGATATGACCTTAATGCCCCTGCAACAAGACAGGGATATATGCGTATCTTTGCATATTCGCTTCCCGCAGAGGCACTTGAAGTCATAAACTACGTTGCCGAAAATTCAATTCCCGACGTTAAAAATGACCCCGCGATATACAAGCTTTACCGTGCAGGTATTGTTGGCGGCGTGGATTCGGCAAGAAACTGCAATCCCGATGCTAATATCAAGCGTAGCGAGGTTGCGGCAGTTCTCACAAGAATGATGAATCCTGCAGCAAGAGTGGAGTTTACACTCGGGGAAGCACCAAAAGAAGAAATTCCCACGGAACTTTTTGAAAAACTTACGGTTACAAAGCAGCCCGAGTACGTTGCAAAGGCTGACGACGGCATGCTTATTCATTATAACGTAACTGTCGAGGGCGGCAAAGCACCTTATACTTATGAGTGGTTTTATTATGTTGGAGTTAAAAATCAAACCGCAACTATTGAAAACGGTGAATTTGCTCATGTAGACGGTAATACCCTCGGACTCGGATTTTATCTTGACAGCCCGTATCTTTCAAAGCGCTTCGCTTGCAGAATTACCGATGCAAACGGTGAGAGCGTTGTAACCAATATTCTGAAAATGCCCGAGGCTCCGTTTACAATGGACATTGAGAGCATCGAAAAGAATTCTCTCGGTACAACTATAGTGGGCAGAGTGAAGACGGGTACTCTTATGGCAGGCGAATCGGTTGCGGTTTGCTATGACGGTAAGTATACCTACGGTGTTGGCAAGGTCGAAAGAATTGAGATGTTCGGCAAATCTCTCGATAAAGCCGAGGCAAATGACACGGTCGGACTTCTTATTGAGGATTTCGGCACCATCACCACCCGTGAAAGCCTTATTCGTGTATACGATACCTCGCATCTTATCGGGGATAGCAAAAACATAGTTATCAAAAAGCCCGTGAGCGTTAGTGTAAGCTATACTCCGAGAGGAAATATTGGCGATTGGACAACGATGACCGTTTATGCAGACGGTGGCAAAGCGCCCTACACCTACGAGTGGCAGGTGAACTTGCTTGGACAGTATATTTCGCTTAAAGATATGCCGAATGCTTCGGTATGGTCAAACGGATACGATAAGGATACGCTCAATCTTCAGGTGCGTGAAGAGATTTATACAAAGGGATATGCTTTCCGTTGCATGGTTACCGATGAAAACGGAAGCATTGCGTATTCCGAGGCGAAAATTCCCACACCTTACACACTTATTATCGGCGAGCAGCCAAAAAGCGTATATGCAAATTACGGTGACAAGGTTGAATTCAGCGTAAAGGCATACGGCGCGCGCGACAGTGCGCTTAAATATCAGTGGCAGTACAGATATGACGGAGTAAAGGATTATATGGATGTTTTGCCTACTGACTCGTGGGCAAGCGGATGCAATACCGATACGCTTACAATAGGCTACGTAGAAAAAGTGGACTTTGTAAATCATGTATATTACCGTTGCGTTGTTACAGACGGAGAGGGCAACGGCATAGTTACAAGTACCGCAAATATCCGCCCCGAAAAGCCGTTTGTTGTTAAACAACCTGGAGAGGTTGCGGCAAAGCCTGATACTTACATCAAGTTCAGTGTGCTTGCAGAGGGCAGATACGCACCTCTTTCCTATCAGTGGTATTTCTATATTGACGGTATGGACGGCTTCCTCGCGGTGTCGAAAGATCACGAGTGGGCAGACGGCGAAACAGCAGACACACTTACCGTTGGTGTTGACCGAAAACATTTTGACGGAAGCTTCAAGTGCTACTGCCTTATAACCGATGCAAAAGGCAACACGGTAAAGAGTGCAGAGGGCACAGTGCTTCTCAGTGATGACGCGGGCGTAAATCTCGAAACAGGTCATGCTCCCAAGGACTATCCTATTGTCCTTATCTGGTAAATACGTTTTTTGAAAGGAGAGTAAGTATGAACATTTTT
>JAFYPS010000035.1 GCA_017547395.1 Clostridia bacterium | reverse complement strand
GTAATTTTCAATTTCGGCGAGAGTAAATGAGCCGACGTCCACTTTTGCCATTACTTTTCCTTTCTTCTGATAAGTCCGATGAAAAATCCGTCACGCTCACCGTTTGGAATAAGCGTTGTGCATCCCTTTTCACTCGTGATATCTCCAAGCGAGAAGTCGATATATTCAAATTCGGGATTTTCCTCTAAAAACCGATAAAAATTGTCTTCATTCTCCGCCTTTGTCAGCGTGCAGGTAGAATACAGCATTCTGCCGCCGCGGCGAAGATATTTTGACGATGCCGTAAGAATATCGTAGCCGATTTGCGAAAGCTCTTTATATGAATCGGCACTATGATAACGTATCTCAGGCTTTTTTGCCATAACGCCAAGTCCCGAACACGGGACGTCGCATATAACGAAATCACATTTATCTATGAGTTCTTCTTTTGGAACACGCGAGTCTCTGTCGGATACCGAAATGCCGGTAATCCCGAGTCTGTTTGCGCCGTCTGTTATAAGCGAAAGTTTGCTCGCATGCAGATCGAATGCAGAAATCTCTCCCGCATTCTCCATAATAAGTGCCGCGTGAAAACTCTTTGAACCGGGACACGCGCACACGTCCGCGCCTTTATCTCCTCTTTTCGGTGAAAGAACGGTGATTGCTATCTGCGATGCCTCATCCTGAACGAAAAATCCGTTCTCACCGAGCACCTCGCAAAGTGCCGCGTGCTTTACGTTGCCGTAAATACGCAGTGCTCTCGGAGCTATGCCGCGCGACGTGCGAAAGCCTTTATCAGAAAGTTTTTTCTCAGCTTCCTCAACGCTATGCACAAGTGTATTCACGCATATTGTAAGCGGCGGCTGCTTTGACAGAGCCGAAAGCACGTCTTTTGTTTTGTCGCCAAGATTTTTATAAAGAGTTTCGACCGTACCGCGCGGAAAAGAGTATTCGACACTCAGGCGGTCAAACTCATCCTGCGGCAGCGGAATACCGTCTTTTTTCTTAAGATATCCGCGGAGCATTCCGTTAAGAAATGCTCGCTCCCCCTGACTTTTACCCAGCCGCACCGTTTCGCTTACCGCAGCGTGTGACGGTATGCGGTCAAGATACATAAGCTGGTACATTCCAAGGCGGAGTGTCATAAGGAGTCTTGCTCCGATTTTTTCTATCGGACGGTCGCTGAGGCACGAAATATAATAATCAAGCGTGGTTCTGCGCTCTGTGACTCCGTAAACAAGCGCTGTAAGAAGCGCCTTGTCCCTTTCGTCGGCATCGATACCGTCAAGTGCCGCGCCTAATGAAAGGGAAACGTATTTATCATTCTGCTCTGCATCGCGGAGAAGCGACAGAGCGGTTTTTCTTATATCCATTTAATCTCTTCGTCTGTTTACCAACAAGAACAGTCTGAGAAGGTTGGCAAGCGAAACGGCAAGTGCCGCAACGTAGGTAAGCGCCGCCGCGCGAAGCACCTTTTTAGTTCCATTAACCTCGTCAGCTCCTGCACACATTCCGCCTATGGCGTTTACCGCACGGTTAGATGCATCAAATTCAACAAAAAGCGTGACAAGCTGAAAAAGTGTTGAAAATCCGAACGCGATTACGCCAAGCATAGCAAGAGAATAGGAACTAAGCAAAAGTCCTATCAGTATAAGCGGCCAGGAAAGCTTTGCGCCTATATTGGTGACGGGAATTATCGCAGCTCGAAGTTTCATCGGCGAATATCCTACCGCATACTGAACCGCATGACCCGCCTCATGTGCGGCAACTCCGATTGCGGCAACGGTGTTTGAACCGTAAACACTCTCCGAAAGGCGTATTGTATTGCTCTTTGGGTCAAAGTGGTCGGTGAGATTTCCGCTTATCGGCTCTATTCTCACACCCGTAACTCCATTTGCTTCAAGCACTCGTCTTGCACTCTCTGCCCCCGTTATTCCCATACGCGAAGCAGTCTTTGAAAACTTTTTGAACGTTGAGTTCACGTTTGCACTCGCGATAAGCGAAAAAACGATTGCGGGAACCACAAGTATAATATACCAGTAATCAATGTACGGATACGGCATACGTTACCTCACTTTCCTAATATATCTCCTACGGATATCTGTCGTCCGTTAACCATATCGGGTGCACTTTGCGCCTTTTTTCCCTCGGGAACTACAGTTTCAAAAACTATAAGTCCACCGCCCGCTTTTACGGCAATTCCGTTTTTGTCGGCACGGACTACTTTTCCGTATTCTCCCTCGATATCGGTTATTTCATACCTTGCTTTAAGTATTTTCATCAGTTTCCCGTTCGGAAGCGTAGTAAATGAAAGCGGAAACGGAGAAAGTCCGCGAATACGATTGTAAAGAGTGCGTACGTCAACGGAAAAATCAATTCTGCACTCTGCCTTATCAATCTTTGCGGCATAGGTTGCAAGAGAGTCGTCCTGCTTTATCGGAATAAGTTCTCCGCGCTTTGCCGCCTCGACGGTTCTGAGAAGAACTCTTGCGCCCGCTGCACCGAGATTGTCATGCACCGACTCAAAATTATCGTCCTCGGCTATTTCAACCTCTTCGGTGAGAAGCATATCTCCCGTGTCAAGACCCTCCGCCATATACATAGAGGTTACGCCCGACACCTTCTCTCCCTCCATAATCGCGCGCTGCATAGGAGCCGCACCGCGATATTTAGGCAAAAGCGAGCCGTGAATGTTGATGCATCCGTACCTCGGATAGTCGAGCACGTATTTAGGAAGAATCTTGCCGAATGCGACAACCACAATCATATCGGGATTAAGCATTTCAAGTTCACCGAGAAACGCACCGTCCTTCAAAGTGGTCGGCTGATATACGGGAATACCCTTTTCGGCAGCGTATACCTTAACCGGAGGAGGCATAAGCGTATATCCTCTTCCCTTGGGTTTATCAGGTTGGGTGACTACGCCGATTACATCTTCTCCGCTTTCTACAAGTGCTTTGAGCGAAAAAAGTGCATAGTCCGGTGTGCCCATAAATAAAATTCTCATTACTGCTCTATTTCATCGGGATCGAGCATTCGAACCAGATGCTCCTTATCTATAAACAGTTTACCGTCAAGATGGTCAAGCTCGTGGCAGAAGCAGCGTGCAAGCAGCCCCTCTCCCTCATACTCAACAGTCTCTCCGTAGCGGTTCATTGCGCGAACACGCACCTTTGCAGGTCTATGGGTAATTCCCCATTTACCGGGAACGGAAAGGCAACCCTCTGCCTCTTCCTGCTCTCCGTTTGCTTTAATTATCTCCGGGTTGATAAGTTCGAGAAGTTCTCCCTCGTTAACCTCGATAACAACTATTCTGCGAAGCACACCAACCTGCACCGCGGCAAGTCCGCAGCCGTTTGCAGCATGCATCGTTTCCGCCATATCGTCAAGAAGTGTAAGAATTCTGGGCGTAATCTCGGTTACGGGACGACTCGTCTTACGAAGAAGCTCGTCACCCTCTTTAACTATCTGTAATTTTGCCATTGCAGTCCTCCACGCTAAATACCTGTAGGGTTAATATCAACCGAACAGGTAACGTTTTTGTATTTTGCAGC
>JAFYPS010000034.1 GCA_017547395.1 Clostridia bacterium | reverse complement strand
GGAGCACGGCGGCAGACTCAGAAAATACTATCATATTACCGATATAGGTTTAAGGCGACTTGAGGAGTTTAAGGACGAGTGGAAAGAAATTATGTCTATATACCGGTTCGTAACAAAGGGAGGCAACTCGGATGAATAAACAGGAATTTCTTGAAGAGTTGCGTAAAGGACTGTCAGGACTGCCAAAAGAAGATGTCAGAGAGCGCCTGAACTTTTACGGTGAGATAATTGATGATCGCATTGAAGAAGGACTCACAGAGGAAGAGGCGGTTTTTGGAGCATTTGTAGGAAGCTCTGTCGGTATTTTCGCTTCGGGGATTATTGTTGTATGCGGCAATACCTTAAGCGGCGTTGCTATGATTTCTGCGGCAATGGTCCTTGCGGGAACGTCGGTATTTATGTTTTACGGCTGCAATGCGGCAACAAAAGGCGTTCTGGCACTTACAAAGAAAATGGCAATATGGATTAAAAATTGTTTTATCGGAAAGGAGAAAGCATAGTGAGAAAGGCAACTAAAATATGGATAGCTACGGCTACTGCTTTTGTAGCATTGGGACTCATTATGTTTACTGTCGTTATGGCTAAGTGCAACTGGGATTTTTCAAAACTTGTTACAAGCAAATATGAGACGAATACCTATGAGATAACCGATGAATTTGACAGTATATCTATGAATACCGATACTGCGGACATCAGATTTGCACCATCAGATAATGAGGAATGCAAAGTAGTATGCTATGAGGAAGAAAAAGTAAAGCACTCTGTAGCGGTTAAGGAAGATACTCTCGTTATAAACGCCGTTAACAGTAAGGCGTGGTATGAGTATATCGGAATAAACTTCTCCTCGCCGAAAATAACGGTATATCTTCCAAAAGCCAAATACAACTCGCTCATCATACGTGAAGATACAGGAGACGTTGAAATACCCGAAGCCTTCACGTTTGGGGATATAGATATTGCTCTTAGTACGGGCGCGGTCGATTGTTTTGCTTTTGCCGCTGAAAAGATAAGTATTAAAACAAGCACGGGCAACGTCTGTGTTGAAAACGTATCCGCCAAAGCGCTTGACATTTCCGTTTCAACGGGAAAGGTAACCGTTTTGGGCGTGACTTGCGAAGGGGAAGTATCTGTAGGCGTGTCCACGGGAAAAGCAAGCCTTGCGGACGTGAAGTGCAAAAACCTTGTGTCAAGCGGAGATACGGGCGACGTATTCTTAAAAAACGTAATCGCTTCGGAAAGGTTTTCTGTTAACAGAACTACGGGCGACGTAAAGCTTGACGGATGTGATGCCGCTGAGCTTTTTATAGAAACCGATACGGGAGACGTTTACGGAACTCTGCTTTCGGAAAAGGTATTTATAACGAAAACTGATACGGGAAGCATAAACGTTCCGAAATCCGTTACGGGCGGCAGATGCGAGATCGCAACCGATACGGGAAATATCAGAATAACGGTGGAAAACTAAAAGAACGCTCTGCAAAATGCAGAGCGCTCTTTTATTTAAGCGAATATAGAATTTCTTTCATTTCGTCTGCCGTTGCGGCGGTATTTATTCTGCCGCGCGCATCAGCCGCGCCTTTAATCCCGTGAATATAAAGTGACATTATTTTTCTCGCTTCGGGAATGGCAAAGCGTTCTTCTTTGAATTCGCACATGAGGTCGAGGTGTCTTACCGCTTCGCCTATTCTTTCGTCAATGGTTGGCGGAGTGAACTCCTTTCTGTCAAAGAAAGCGTGAAGCTCTTCGAAAATCCAGGGGTTACCCATCGCGCCTCTTGCAATCATAATTCCGTCACAGCCCGTAAATTCAAACATTCGTTTTGCCGCTTCTGCAGAAAAGATGTCGCCGTTGCCGATAACGGGAATTTTTACCGCTTTTTTAACTGCGGCAATGATCTCGAGGTCGGCTTTTCCGCTGTACATTTCCGCGCGTGTACGTCCGTGTACGCATATCATATCTGCGCCTGCCGCTTCGAGTGCCTTTGCCATTTCGGGCGCATTTTTGCTTTCAGAATCAAAGCCTGCGCGTATCTTTACCGTTACGGGCAGAGAGGTGACACTTTTTACGGCGCTGACAATTTCGCTTGCAAGCGGAACGTTTTTCATAAGCGCGCTGCCCTCACCGTTTGAAACTATTTTTCTTACGGGGCAGCCCATATTAATGTCGATTGCAGACGGGATTTTTACGTAGTCGGCAAGCGTTCCGTCGGAGATTCTTTTTGCCGCTTCCCTCATAAAGTCGGGGCGCGAGCCGAAAAGCTGGAGTGCAATCGGCAATTCCTCATCGCCAAAGCGGCAGAGTTCCGGCGTTTTTTTGTCGCCGTAGCAAATCGCGGCGGCACTAACCATTTCACTTGTAAGATATTCTGCGCCGTGAGAGCGGCATATCATACGAAAAGCTCTGTCGCTCACCCCCGCAAGTGGAGCAAGGCACAGTCCGTGCGGAATGTCAATATTGCAAATCTTCATCTGTCCGCTCCTTTACTGAATATCTGTAGCCATATATTCAATTATGGTGCGGGTTATCATCATAAGTCCTATGCGCGACGTTCCGCCAAAAATGCGATTGGAATGAATACTCTCCGAGTGACCGTAAATTATCTTGTCCGAGACCTCGTCAAGCTCTGTTCCGACAGTGCAGCAGCAGGAAACGACCTTTGAAAGATTCTTTTTTGCAAGTTTTGCCGCGATGCAAAGTTCGGGAGTCGAATTCTTAACGGAAAGAATCAAAACGAGGTCGTCAGCGGTGCAGAGCAGGTCGAGCTTTCGCATCATTTCGGAGTCAGAAATCATACAAACGTTTATTTTCTGGCACTGAAGCTGAACCGCAAACTCGTTTGCAACAAGTGCGGTTAGTCCACTTGCAAGCAGATAAACGGTTTTTGCACCTTTTATGAGTCCTGCTACCTCAATAACCGTTGAAATGTCAATGCTCTTTATTGTTTCAAGACATTCTGTGTATGACTTTGACAGAATGCGGTTCATCTCGTAAGCTTGCTTGTTGGTTGAAGCATCCTCTGCAAGACGGAATTTCATCTCGGAGAGGGAAGAAAAGCCGCATTTTCGTATAGCACGCGAAACGGTAGCGTTGGAAACAAATGCCCCGTCGGCAATATCCGTAATCGTGAGCAGATTTATAATGCACTTTTGCTTGCGAATATACTCGATAACTGATTTTTCAGCATCAGAAAGTTTAAATTCGGGCAAACATTTGATTTCCATAATTTCACCGCCTTTGCGGCTATTATATCACAAATGTTTTTATTTTTCTATAATATTTTATTTTTCTATAATATCCGTATTAATTCTTACAAGAACTTTGCCGCTCTTTGTGTGAACGGGGTTTCTGATTTCGGAAAGTGCTTCTTCCATAGACATATCGCAGTGTATAAGGTCGGTTGTGTCGAGTGCGCCCGAGGCAAGAAGCTCAACCGCGCGTGCGGTTGTATGGGGGTTTACAAACGAGGTTTTAATTGTGAGTTCCTTGGTAAATGCATCGTAAACCGATATGTCGAGAGTTTCAGCCGCATCGCTTACGCCAAAGAGTACAACGGTCGCTCCCTTACCTGCAATTTTGAGCGAGGTGTGCTGAGCCGCGCGGTTTCCTACACACTCTAAAACTCTGGTGATGTTGTATTCGGAAAGAGCCTCGACTTCTGCGGGTACGGTGGGGTTTACAAAAAGGGTAGCGCCCTTTTCAAGTGCGCGTGCGCGTTTGCTTTCATTAGGCTCAACAACGATTATTTTTCCCGCACCTGCGTTTTTAATGAGTGCAAGCATAATTTCGCCTATTGCGCCATAGCCGACAAGAGCAACGGTTTCGCCCTGACGGATGCCGAGGAGATCTATTCCATGCAGACAGCATGCGAGAGGCTCTGCAAGTGCCGCCGCGCGCAAAGAGAGGCTGTCAGGGAGCTTGTAAACGTTTTCAACGGGAGAAACAACGTACTCTGCCATTCCTTTTACAACTCCGCGTGCATGTTCGCAGAAAGAGGGCATACCCTCTTTGCAGTATTTGCACTTTCCGCAGCTCCAGTTGGGGTCAACGGTAACTCTGTCGCCTACCTTGAATTCAGTAACGTCATCTGCTACCGCGTCAACGATTCCCGAAATCTCGTGTCCGAGCGGAACGGGGTACTTGATCGGGTGGGTATTTGCTTTGCCCGCAAACTTGTGCATATCGCTGCCGCAGATGCCGCAATATGCAACTTTAACGCGTACTGCGCCCGCGTAAAGCTCGGGGGTGGGGAATTCGCCAAGGCTTATGTCCTGTTTCCCGTGAAGAATGATAGCGTTCATAGTTTTTCTCCTTGATAGTAGAAATAATATTTACAGTAAAATTATAACATTATAGTTGGTGAAAATATTTTCATAACTTGTCTTGCGGCAGTGAAAGTGTTTTCAAAAGCAAAAAGTAGCCCCGAACGGGACTGCTTTTTACTTGGCGCAGAAGGAGAGATTTGATACTCTCAAGGTCTTGCAAGCAAGCCCTATTTAGTTTGCTACGCAAACTCGGTTCGTTCTGCTCTGTGCTC
>JAFYPS010000033.1 GCA_017547395.1 Clostridia bacterium | reverse complement strand
GAAAAAACGCGTCGCCGTAGGCGAGGCGAAAACGCGACACACAGTGCCACTGTTTTTTCTATGTGAACGGTCGCGTTTGCCACCTTCCTCTCGGAGGAAGGCTCCATTCTCGTAAACATTAATTTATCTTAACAAAAAACACCGCCGTAGCGGTGTTTTTTTATTTTACTTAGTAAGAGTTGCGGTTTTGGTCGCATCGTCCCAACCAACGGTTGCACCGAGGTTCTCGGCAACTACACGTACGGGGAGGTAGGTGCGGCTGTTCTCGATGAATGCGGGAGAGTCAAGAGCGATTTCAGCGCCGTTTACCTTTGCGGTAGTAGCACCGATAACGATCTCGATGGTGGTGTCTGCACTCTTAACGGTAACGGTCTTGGTTGCATCGTCCCAGCCAACGGTTGCACCGAGGTTCTCTGCTACGAAACGTACGGGAAGCATGGTGCGGCTGTTGCGGATAATGGGTGCTGCGTCAAGAGTCTTTGCTTCACCGTTAACGGTAGCGGTAAGAGAGTCAATAGTCATCTTGATCTCAGTCTTGTCTGCGCCGGGGAAAGTAGAGATAACGAGGTTATCGAAGCTGGTGTTGGATACGTTGTCAAGACCTGTCTCGTGAATCTTGGTGCAGAGACGGAAGCCGAAAGTACCCTGTTCCCAGTAATCGTGAGCCTCGGTATGAGCCCAAAGGATCTTACCGGTGCCGATTTCGGTGAGGTAGTAGGTAATAACCGAACCCTTAACAGCTGCCTGAATGTGAACGTTAGCGCCGGGCTTGGTTATGTTCTGGCTAACTTCAAGGTTGCCGCCCCATCCGCCGGAGGGGTCACCAAGACCGATAGCACCCTTTTCACCGGTGAAGGAGAGGAATGTGAAATAGCCACGGAAGTCAGATCCGCTGCCCTTGCCGGTAATCTGGTCAATCTGAGAACGAACGATAGCGCCGCCCTGTGTCTGTACGTTGTACATATCTACGTCAAGAACGTAGTCCTTAAGGGTCTTGAGCTCTTCCTTGCCGTTGTAGAGGCAGAGAGAGTCAGCAGCGGTCTCAACGTCGGTGAGGTAAAGTCTGCCGTCGATTACTTCCCAAGTGCCGTAGAACTGAGCGAACTCGTCGAGAGCGGAAGCATCGTCGAAGTTGTTGGTGTAAATCGGAACGATACCCTTGGTATCAATTCTGGTTGCAACTACGGGAGCAGGAACCTTGTAGCCGGTGATAGTAGCGATGTCGGTTTCGTTAGCAGTTGTGATAACGAGGTTATCAAAGTGGAGATTGTTAGCGTTTACCTTACCCTGATAATCAAGGATTACACGGAAGCCGACAGAACCCTCGGTAAAGAGAGCGTCCTTCTTAGCGTTGGAGCCGATGGAGTAGGTGTAGCTGTAAACGGACTTGTCAGTGTCGATGTTGATAGCGTTAACACCGATCTTACCGCCCTTAACGATGAGCATAAGGTGAATGTTAGCGCCGGGGTAAATGTCCTTCTTGGGAGAACCGGTGTTGATGTTGTCAAGCCAGCCGCCCTTCTGGTTACCGCTACCGAGAGCAAAGAAGTCAGCAGTTCTTGCAGCGTTGAAGGTGTAACCGTAGATAGCGGAGTTGCCGTTACCTACCTTATCCTGCTGAACGTTGAAGAGAAGACCTGCAGAAGACTGCATATTGAGCATATCTACTTCAACGATGTAGTCGGTAAGGGGTGCGGGGGACTGGTAAACTATATGAGAATAGTTGTTGTCCTTAGGTGCTTTCGGATCAAGGCCGCCGTCTGTAATGTAAAGAGCTTCGTCCTTGATTGTCCACTCTGCGCGGTACTGCTTGAAGTCGTAAAGGGAATACGGATCGGAGAAGTCATTCTGATAAATAACTGTCTCTGCCGCACTTACGCCGATAGCGAGAAGAAGCGCTACGCAAAGCATAACTATAATCTTTTTCATTGTTTTTTCCTCCAAAACAAAAATTTTGCACATACATTTTAACATTTCAGCCGCCAATTGTCAACGAATTGGCCAAAAAATAGTGTATATTTTTTCAAATATGCAATATTTCACATCACATTGCGCATTTATACAAGAAAAAAACCGTCCTGACAAGGCAGGACGGTCTGTTTCACTTATTTTTCCTCTTCTTCAGCCTTTTTTCTCTGAAGCTTAGTGAACACGCGAAGCACTACAAAAATAGTGAATGCAACGATGAGGAAGTCGATAACCGTCTGGATGAAGTTACCGTAGCGGAGAGCGTTTTCGGCGATGCCGAGTTCCTCATCGGCAGCTCTGATAACCCATTTCCAGTCAGCAACACTGAGGCCACCCATAAGAATACCTACGAGAGGCATAATGATGTCGTTAACAAGAGAGGTAACAATCTTGTTGAATGCACCGCCGACTACAACGCCGACTGCCATATCAACTACGTTGCCTTTAGAAATAAAAGCCTTGAAATCCTGTGCAAACTTACCCATAATTTTAATTCCTTTCGAAATTTAAAAAGTTTGTAATAATTATAAACTTTTTGTCAGACTTTGTCAATAATAATGAAGAATAAAGACCGCAGAATAAGCGTTCAACTCATAAACTCTATAAACTCCGCAAACGTTCCTTTTTTGCACTCGGGCATTTCCTTTTCGCAAAGAAGGCAGTCGGTAATAAGATAGGTATCCATACCCGCAGCAGCAGCCGCAACGATATCCTCCTCCGTATTGTTACCGACCATAAGGCATTTCGTCGCATCGACGCCCATTTTCTGCGCGATATCAACGTAATACTTCGGACTTGGCTTGCAGTATCCCGAATTATAATAATCGGTAACAAAGTCAAAGTCGCCGTAGGAAAGTCCTATCCAGGAAAGTCGTGAAGAGGTTGCCTGACTCGGAAAAATCGGATTTGTGGCAAGCACAACCTTGTCTGCCGCCTTTCTTGCAAGCTCTACAGCTTTTAAAGCAAGCGGATTTTCGCCCGTAAAAGCCTTGGCGCCATGGAATTCCTCGGTATAAAACTTATCAAACACGGGGATATCTTCATACACCTTGTCCCCGAACACGCCCGCGAAGGCTTTCCAGAACGCGTCGCAATTGGTCATCGTGCCGTCGTTTTTAACCATTGCGCCGACACCCTGCCACATAGCTCCGACAAGCTCCTTTGCTCCGTATCCAAGATAGCCTACCTTTTGGCAGAGAAGGCCGAGATAGCCTTTAATGAATCCGTCATAATCCATCGGCAAAAGCGTACCGTCAAGGTCAAAAAGCACCGCCTCGTATTTTTTCACAAGCACACCCCGTTTCAAAAGTTTATTTATATGGTACCACTACTTTAAAAAAGTGTCAACAAAAATTCATTGACCTGTCACCTTTTAAATGCTATAATATACATTGGTGGCGTATATCGACATTTTTTGCCGCCGGAGGTTAGTACAATGAATTATAAGTTAATAACAGACTCGTCATCAGACGTTTGCAGCATAAGCGACGTGCCGTTTTGTGCAGTGCCGCTTACCATAAGGACAGCGGAAAAGGAATTCACAGACTCCGACGACCTTTGCGTTCACGATATGCTCGAATATCTTGCCGCTTATAAAGGTAAAAGCTCTACTTCATGTCCGAGCATAGGACAATGGACCGAGGCTTTCGGAGATGCTGAAAACATTTTCTGCGTTACCATCACCTCAAACCTTTCCGGCAGCTACAATTCTGCGCGCAACGCGGCAGAGGAATATATGAAAAACCATCCCGAAAGAAAGGTTTTCGTAGTCGACACCCTCTCCACCGGTCCCGAAAGCGCGCTTATAATCGAAAAAATCCGTTCTCTTATCGCAGAAAAAATCGATTTCGACGCTATCGTTACAAAAATCAAAGATTATATGAAAAAGACTCACCTTATTTTTGCACTTGAGTCTATGCACAATCTCGCCAACAACGGCAGAGTCAGCCCTCTTGTAGCAAAGTTTGCAGGTGCGCTCGGTATCAGAGTCATCGGCAAGGCCTCCGACGTAGGTACGCTCGAAATCACCGATAAGGTGCGCGGAGCGGCAAAAACCACCTTGCAGATAATAGAAAATATGAAGAAAACGGGCTTTGACGGAATAAAAGCGCGAATCCATCATTGCGAAAACTCATCTGCAGCCGAAAAACTCAAGGAAGCAATAATTGCCGCTTTTCCAAAGGCGATTGTTGAGATTTTCCCCACCCGCGGGCTCTGCAGCTTTTATGCCGAGCGCGGAGGACTTCTCATCGGCTACGAGGGTGCAGAAAGGTGACAGGTCAACTTCTTTAATTAATAGGGTTGAAATATCAGGAAATATATGATATAATAGGGTGATGGACTTTTGTTTGTCACCCTATATCTATCCGCACAAGGAGAAAAAAATGAGCGAATACGTTATTGTAACCGATACGGGTTGCGACATTTCCAAAAACCTTCTCGATGAGTGGGGCGTTCCTTGCGGTGCACTCACCTTTAAATTCACAGACAGTAACGATGAATATACCAATTTCACTCTTGGAGCAAAGGAATTCTATGCCGAGATGAAAAAAGGCCAAAGTGCAAAGACCGCCGCGGTTAACGCCGAAGCTATGATGGCAATTTTCAGACCCATTCTCGAAAGCGGCAAGGACGTTCTTTACATCGGTTTATCCTCGGGTCTTTCCACCACATATAATTCCGGAAGACTTGCAGCAGAGGCGATGAGAGAGGAATTCCCCGAAAGAAAGATAATCACCGTTGATACACTTGCAGCTTCCGCCGGTGAAGGACTCGTTGTTTACCTCACCGTGCAGAAAAAAAAGGCGGGCGCTACAATCGAAGAGGCTGCTGCATATGCAGAGCAGCTTCATCCGCAGCTCAGCATCTGGTTTACGGTTGACGACCTCGTTTATCTCAAGCGCGGCGGCAGAATCAGCCCGACAACAGCTTTCGTGGGCAATGCGCTTGGAATCAAGCCGCTTCTTCATATGGATGAGGCAGGCAAGCTCATCAGCGTTTCCAAGGTGCGTGGCAGACGCGCGTCCATTCAGGCTCTCGCAAACAAATATTTCGAGCTCGGAAAGGACGACGAGGACGGAATCTATTTTATTTCTCACGGCGACTGCATTGAAGATGCAGAGCTTCTCGCAAAAATGATTGAAGACAAGAGCGGCAAAAAGGTCGGCTTGATCGCGGACGTAGGTGCTTCTATCGGTGCTCACTCGGGTCCCGGCACTCTCGCGCTCTTCTTTGTAGGTATTCATAAGTAATTCAACCCGAAGCATCAAACTTCGGCTCAAATAAATTTCGGAGGTTTTTACCGTGAATAATCAGGATAAAGACACCTTTTTAGACGGCGAACTGCTTGCCAAAATGGCGCAGGCAGGTGCCGCTTCCCTTCAGTCCAAGGCTGAAGAAGTAAACGAACTCAATATCTTTCCCGTTCCCGACGGAGATACGGGCGACAATATGGCAATGACCATCGAGAGCGGTATCGCCGCAATCGAAAACAACACCTCAAAAGACCTTGCGGTTGTTATGCGCCAGCTTTCAAAGGGTATGCTCCTCGGTGCAAGAGGAAACTCGGGCGTTATTCTTTCGCAGTTCTTTGCAGGCTTTGCAAAAGGTCTTGACTCCTACCACGAGGCAGATGCAAAGGCGGTAGGCGGTGCGCTCTGGCTTGGCGTTGAGCAGGCATACGGATCTGTTATGACACCTACAGAGGGAACGATTCTCACCGTTGCGCGCGAAGCGGTTGAATACGCAGTAAAGAACATAAACAAGGACAGCACTATACGTTCGCTTTTCGCCGACCTCGTAAAAGAGATGTACGCATCTCTCCAGCGCACTCCCGAAATCCTCTCCGTGCTTAAGGAAGCGGGTGTAGTCGACAGTGGCGGAGCGGGTCTGTTCTATATTATGGACGGCTTCTACCGCGTGCTTAACGGCGAAGAGGTTTCAACCGCGGGCGTTTCCGCCAAGGCAAAGGCTTCTCAGGTGAATCTCGATGCATTCGGCCCTGACAGTGTTATGACCTACGGATACTGCACCGAGCTTCTTCTCAGACTCCAGACAAGCAAGGTTGACCTTGACACCTTTGATTACAACGTAATTTCCGATTTTCTTTCAACAATCGGCGACCGCGTGGTAATATTCAGAACCGACTCTATCATCAAGATTCACGTACACACCCTCACTCCCGAAAAGGTGCTTGAAGAATGTCGCAAATACGGAGAATTCCTCACCATCAAGATTGAGAATATGTCCGTTCAGCACAATGAAAATCAGGAAGTAAAAAAGACAGCCGAAAAGAAAGAGCATAAAAAATATGCTATGGTAGCGGTTGCAAACGGTGACGGAATAAAGGAAACCTTTCTTGAGTTCGGCGTTGATGCAATAGTTGACGGCGGTCAGACCCAGAACCCCTCGGCAAAGGATTTTCTCGATGCATTCGACGAGATTGATGCGGACCACATCTACGTTTTCCCGAACAACGGCAACATAATTATGGCAGCGGCTCAGGCGGCTGAAATCTACACCAAGGCAAAGGTGCACGTTATCGAGAGCAAGAATCTCGGTGCAGGCTATACCGCGCTTTCTATGTTCGACCCCGAATGTGAAAGCCCCGAAGCACAGATTGAAGCATTCGGAGAAGCTATTGCAAACGTAACTACAGGTAACATCTCTCCCTCTATCCGCGACGCCGAGCTTAACGGTGTCACAATTCACGAGGGTGACTTTATCGGCTTTGTCGGCAAAGAAATGATGGTTTCCGAGCCTACCAAAATCGCGGCGGCACGCGGCCTTCTCGACCGTATGCTCACCGAAGACAAGTTTATGCTGACCGTTTTCTACGGCAAGGACGCAAGCGATGACGATAAGTCCGAGCTTGAAAGCTTCCTTGCAGAAAAGCATCCCGAAATCGAGGTTTACCCCGTAAACGGCGGTCAGGACATCTATCCTTATATCTTTGTAGTAGAATAATGAGTGTTTTACATTATATTCTCGCGCCGCTTCTCGGCGCGCTGATAGGATATCTCACAAACTATATCGCGGTAAAGATGCTTTTCCGCCCGTACACCGAAAAGAAAATCGGAAAGTGGACTATTCCCTTTACGCCGGGCATTATTCCCAAGCGCAAGGGCGCGCTGGCAAGAGCAATAGGCAGTGCGGTAGGTCACCGTCTTTTCACCGGTGACGACTTAAAGGATCTTCTCCTTTCGGACGGTACCAAGGACAAGGTTATAACCGTTGCGATGGATGCGCTCGACATAAACCTCGATTTTGACGGGGACGAAACCGAGATGCAGACTGCGAATTCTCTTGCAACTACCTACCTCACCGCAGAGCAATGGGGTAAAACCAAGGGTAAAATCACCCGTATTCTTTCCGAGCGCATACTCGCGGCAATCAAGGATATGGAACTTGGTAAAATAATCGCAGAGCAAGGCACTTCTGCCATTCTCGAAAACAAAAGTTCGCTCGGTATGGTGGCTCTGCTTGTCAACGAAACTACGCTTAGCGCGATAATGCCAACCTTTGCAAGCAAGGTTGACGCCTACATCGAGGAAAACGGCAAGTCTATGATAGACCGTGCAGTTATCTGTCAGCTCGATGACTATACTTCACGCCCACTGCACGACATTATGGACTACACCGACAAGGAACAGATTGAAAGAATCATTACCGTTGCATACGAAAAGCTTATCGGTGCTATCGGTAAAAAGTTCAATGAATTTCTCGACATCGCCTCGGTAGTCGAGAAAAAAGTCGATGCAATGAGCCCCAAAGAGCTCGAGGAGCTTACTATGATGGTTATGAAAAAGGAACTGTCTGCAGTTATAAACCTCGGTGCAATTATCGGCCTTGTTCTCGGCCTGTTCAATATAGTTATATAAGGAAAAAGCCGCCCGCACGGGCGGCTTAAATTTAATGCTATGAAAACTCAGAACTTCGGGAGAACCCGTCTTGCCTGCTATACGGCATATTTTACAATGTCGTCCATATTTGCACTTCCCCCGCTTCTCTTTCTGCCACTCAGAGAGGCATTTGGTCTTTCGTTCACACAGCTCGGGTCGCTTGTACTTGTAAACTTTTTCACTCAGCTTTCAATCGACCTTATTTTCACGGTATTTTCAAAGCACTTCAACGTGAAAAAAGTTGTGCGCGTAATGCCGCTCATCACGTCTCTCGGCCTTGTAACGTATGCGCTTTTGCCGACGTTTTTCAGCCGTTTTGCCTACTTCGGACTTGTACTCGGCACAGTAATTTTCTCCGTTTCGGCAGGACTTTCCGAGGTGCTTTTAAGTCCCGTAATTGCGGCTCTCCCGTCGGACAATCCGTCAAAGGATATGAGTATGCTCCACTCGCTATACGCGTTCGGTGTTTTCACCGTTGTTGTAATAAGCACACTCTTTCTCAAGCTTTTCGGAAGCGAAAACTGGATGATACTGACGCTTTTCTGGGCGGTGCTACCCGTAATTGCGGCAGTTATGTTTATGACATCACCGATACCGAAAATGGGAGACGCCTCCGAGAAAAGCAGTGTAAAAACGCGAAACACCCTCAGCCTTGCGCTTTGCACACTGACGATTTTCTTTGGCAGCTGTGCAGAAAACGTTATGTCAAACTGGATTTCAAGTTTTACCGAAACCGCGCTCGGACTTGACAAGGCTCTCGGTGACATTCTCGGAATGGCGGGATTTGCGATTCTCCTCGGAATTACGAGAATCACCTACGCAAAATACGGCAAAAACATATTCAAAATGCTGCTCACGGGTATGTCCTGTGCCGCAGTATGCTATATTGTCGTCAGCCTTTCGCCAAGCACCGTCGTTTCATTTATCGCCTGCGTACTTACGGGAATCTTCACGTCAATGCTCTGGCCCGGAACTCTCATTATGATGGAGGAGAATATCCCCGGCGCATCCGTCGGCGCGTTCGCGCTTATGGCAGCCGGCGGCGACCTTGGCGCATCCCTTGCCCCGCAGTTCCTCGGAATTGTGGTTGACAAGGTTTCAGCAAGCGATTTTGCGGTGACTTTCGGAGCGAGATACGACCTTTCTCCCGAGCAAGTCGGAATGAAGGCGGGTATGCTTACAAGCGCTGTATTTCCGATAGTCGGAAGTATTCTTTTGATTTTCATTATCAGATATTTCAAACGTAAAAAAGAGATGCAGTAAGCATCTCTTTTTTTAAAAGCACTTTCCGCTCTTGCAGTCGGAGGCAACTCCGCCTCGGTAGCAAAGTTCGTTTGGACACTCACCGTTCTTCGAAAAGGCGATAAGATTTTTTACCGTAGTTTCGGCAATGTTTGAAAGAGCCTCCTCGGTGAGAAACGCCTGATGCGATGAAACTATGACGTTGGGCATTGAAATAAGCCTTGCAAGCGTGTCGTCCTCCATAATATGCCCGGAGCAGTCCTCGAAAAAGAGTTCAGACTCCTCCTCGTACACGTCAAGGCAGGCGGCGCCGACCTTTCGCGACTTTATCGCAGCAAGCAGTGCCTCGGCATCGACCAAAGCTCCGCGAGAAGTATTGAGAATTACAACACCGTTTTTGCACTTTGCAAGCGCATCCTCGCCAATGATGTGGTAGGTTTCATCGGTGAGCGGACAGTGAAGCGAAATTATATCGCTTTTTTCAAAAAGTGTGTCAAGCGTGACGTAACGCACGGTGTCCCCGTTATCAAGCTCTCCGCAAGGGAATTTATCATATGCAAGCACCCTCATTCCAAAGCCGCGGCATATATCGATAAACACGCGACCGATGCGCCCCGTGCCGATTACGCCAACCGTCTTTCCGTACAGGTCAAATCCCGTCATACCGACAAGGCTGAAATTAAAATCGCGTGTTCGGATATACGCCTTATGAATACGGCGGACCGAAGTCAGAAGCATAGCCATAGTATGCTCTGCTACCGCGTACGGAGAATATGCGGGCACGCGCAGCACGTGTATTTTGCCGAACGCGTACCTCATATCGACGTTATTGAATCCCGCGCATCTCAGTGCAACGATTTTAACCCCCATTTCGCACAGACGGTCGATAACCGCCGCATTCACAGTATCATTTACAAAGACACACACTCCGTCATACCCGTGCGCAAGGTCAGCCGTATCTTCGTTAAGCTTCGCCTCAAAATACTTAAAGGAAATGCCGTTTTCTTTTCCGTACTTTTCAAAAGACGGTACGTCGTACGGCTTCGTATCAAAAAATGCTATTTTCATATCTGCCTCCTTTTTTATTAGCATATCCAATTAATAAAAAAAGAAGCGGTTTCCCGCTTCTTTTTTTTATTTTACCGTAAGAGGAATCAGATTTTCTACGTTATTAACCTTATAGCTTGTAATACCGTAATAGTTCTCGGTGTTTCTCACCGTTTTGTTTTCAAGTGCAAGCTTAAGCATTTCGAGCGCATCGATAAGAGAAACCTTGCCGTCCTTGTTAATGTCGCCTGTGATTGCAATCTTTGCACTTACACCGTCGAGAATATTGATTTTTACGCTGCCGGTATTTCTCGTTTCATCGTATTCCTTTGCCCCGTTGGTAGAGCCGATAAGAGCAAACTCGCGGATTTCGCTTGTGTTGCCCCAGGCGCCTACGTTCATTGTAACGCTGCCTGTAATATAGTTCTGTCCTACGGCACCGCTACGCGAATTCGAGCCGACAGTCGCGCCCTTACCGATATTGATAACCATATTTCCGCCATACGTACCGAAAGCAGAATCTCTGCTCCTTGACGAAGTGATATTGCCACCTATAATGCTTGTGAATTTACCGCCGTTTATATTGATTTCGCAGTCGTTGTCAAAATCTGCAGAGTCCTTGCTTGAGTACCAGAAGCTCGCCTTGTCGTCTGCATAGGTGCAAACGCCCGCAACGAGAGTAAGGTCTTCCGACTTGAAGGTTTCGGTAAAGGTCGCGTTGTGGTAACCGAGCAGAACGGTGAATCCGCTTGATTTGCTCTCAAGCGCGATATTGTCAAATACAATATCGCTGTTAACAAAAACGTACTGACAGTTTACAGTGAGCTTTGCTCCCTCTCCCTCACCGACGATAGTGAGCTTCTTTACGTTCATAGGAGTCTGGAAGCCGTATTCAACGCTGCTTATCTTATCATACTTATATTCGCCGATAATATGAATGGTTGCTTCTTCTGCTGCCTTACCGAACGCAACGGAAAGATTGCTTGTGGGGTCTTCCTTTGTACCCATACCCGTAGCCCTGCCCTTTGCAGAAACGTAAATATCGGTCATTTCAAAGTCTTTTTGCTCGGTATTACCGTTTCTTATTACATCATAAAGTACGTCGCTCATAATGGTGTATCCCGAGACGTGAGGATGGAGGTCGTCGGAAGAAAGGAGGAAGCCGCCAAGTGCTTTTTCGAGGGTAAGAGCGTAGAGGTCAACGTAAGTGCACTTCTCTCCCTCGGCAGCAAGTTCTCTCGCCGCAATTTCCTGACATGCGCGAGTTCCTGAAACCGCAGGAACGTCAGAGCTTACGCGGTAGATTGCACTTGTGCAGTAAACCATATCGGTACAGGGGAGCTGTG
>JAFYPS010000002.1 GCA_017547395.1 Clostridia bacterium | reverse complement strand
CCAGGAAACGCACCAGTCGTTAAGGTGTCCACTCTCGTTGCAGTTCTTTCTGTGACCCCAGCGAGCCTGATAGAACGCCTCGTTCTGTGCGCCGATAGGACGCTCAAGTCCGTGGAAAGTACGATTGTTTTCATCGGCGATGCACTGAGTTGCGTTATACCACATCATAAGTGCGCGCTTTCTCCAACGCTCATCGCCCGTGTAATCTGCAAGACGAAGCCATTCACAGCACATAAGCTCGCCCCACTGGTCAAGCGCAGGGTGCTGAACGGAAACTGCAGTAGAACCGCTTGTATAATAGCCGTACTGTGTGAATTCCTTTTCAGGACCGTAGTATCCGTCATATGCATACATCCAGGATGCGAAATAGTAGGATGCCTTTTCTGCATATTCAAGGTACTTTGCATCCTTTGTAAACTCGTAGAGGTCGAGTGCGGCAATGATAACGGGGCCTGCAGTCTCCTTGTCTTCGCAGGTGCAGTCGATTGCGCCTGCGGTGCAGATAAATTCATCAAGGTCACGCTTCATATAGAAATCAAGCGACTTCTTTGCATATTCAAGATATCTCTCGTCACCGAGAATTCTATACGCTTCGGTAAGTGCCATAGTAACAAATGCGCCGATAGAGCCCCCCTCTTCAACACACTTGCTTTCAAAGTCCCAAGCCTTGCCGAATGCGAACTTTTCACTGTAATTGTCGCAGAAGAAGTTAAGAATCTTAAGCGCAAACTCCTTGAAGTCTGGACGGTCGATTCCGTTTTCGCGGAGCAAGTCCCAGAGTTTGAGCATTTCGCAACCCGCCCAGGCGGTGTTGCACGTTTCGGGAAGCCAACCCGTCTTGTAGCTTACGTTACTTGCCCAAGGCTTTGAAAAGTCACGGGGCTGAACGGTAGAATTAAGTCCCTCTGTGTACCACTCCCAATGAGCAAGAACAAGACCGTTGGGAGCCTGCTTCTTTATCCAGGTTTCGCAAACGCGGAGCGCATTGTCAAGAAGTGCCTTCTCGCCGGTACGGAGGTACTCGATAACGTGCATACGCGCGTTCATAATATTCTGTCCGCACCAGCCGATTTCAAAATGGGGTACGAAATACGGACCCTTTTCGGTAGGATGAATGCCGCTTGAGAAAAGCAGCTCTCCTCTGAACTCCTTCTGGAGGAAGCGGCTGTACGCTATACCAAGTCGCCAGATTTCATCCGTAGGACGGGTTCTGCCGTGTGCGAACGGGAAAAGTTCAAGCACGCGGTCAAGAGTTTCACAAACACCGTAATTCTCCCACTTGGGTGCAGCGCAGAGCATATATACCTTTACGGTATGGCTCTCGCCGGATTTCAGCGTGAGATACGTATGATACGGCTCGTTGTACTTATCGTTTTCATAATATGTAAAGGGAGCCTCGGTAACAGGCCAGTATATTCTCTGCGAAATCTTGTCGCCCACGGGACGGAGCGATACGGAAGAGACCATACTTTCCTTGGTTTTTGCATCTGCAAAGAGAGAAAAAGCAACCTCTTTGTTTTCAGTAACCGAGCACGAAGGTATCGGAGTGCGCTCGAACGAGTGAATCCAAGGCTTGCCGTTTTCATGAAGCATTCCCTTAGGCTCGCGACCGTCGCCAAACTTATTTCCGTTGTAGCTTACACAGGGGATAAGATATTTAGAGGGAACAAACTCGGTAACAGTTTCGAAAATAAACTTTATAATTCTTGTGGTGTATCCGGTATTGGTTAACGTTCTTTCAACAGAGAAAAGTCCGTTACCCTCGTCCTTTACCTCTTCGGTACAAAGGAAGCCAAGAGATTTATACCCCTCTTCACACTTCTCAAGAACGGTTTCATCTCCGTTTTCTTCGAAAATAGGCGCATTAATCAATGCTACGGCGTTGTCACTGCTTTCAGAAAAAGCATATCCGCCGGCACTTTTAACAATGTACATATTTCTACCTCCATATGTCATTCTTATTAGAGTTTATCATAACAAAAACGTAAAAAGCAATAGTATATTCGAAAAAATGAATTTAATCTATTTTTTGCGTACCAAATGCAATAAAACCGCCTCATTACGAGGCGGTTTTATAACTTTATCTTGCAAGAATAAGCTTTGTAAGCTCAACGGGATCAACGATTACGCCGTCCTTGTAAACGCGCATATTGCCGGATGCGATTTCGTCAATGAGAATAACCTCGTCGCCGTTGTAGCCGAACTCAAACTTGATGTCCCAGAGGTCAAGACCGATAGTCTTGAGGTCATCTGCAACGATCTTTGTAATCTTAAGGGTCTGTTCCTTCATGCTCTCGAACATTTCGGGAGACATAACGCCAAGTGCCGCAAGACCTTCACCGGTAACAAGCGGGTCACCCTTTTCGTCATTCTTAAAGGTGCACTCAACGTAGCCGCCCTCAAGAGGAGTTCCGTCTGCAATATATTCACCGTAACGGCGGATGAAACTGCCGGTTGCTACAAGACGGCAGATTACTTCAAGTCCGTGACCGAACACCTTTCCGGGAAGAACTTCCATAGTAGCATCGTCAACGTTTGCACTTACATAGTGAGTCTTGATGCCCGCCTTTTTAAGAAGGTCGAAATAGTAAACGGAAGTGCGAAGATTTGCCTTGCCGATACCCTCAATGGTGAGGCCGACAGTGTTTTCGCCTGGATCAAATACACCGTCTTTTCCGGTACAGTCATCCTTGAACTTAAGCATTACGTTGCCGTTGTCAAGGCTATAAACGTCTTTAGTCTTACCTGTGTAAATTTTTTTCATACAAATCTCCATTCCTTAACCCATCAAGAGTCAATAAATTAACAAAAGTATTTTACCACGCTTTAAGCCAAATTTCAATATTTTTTTTGCACATATTTTCAATTATTCTTTTGTTGCATACAGTGCATAATATATGTTATAATTAAATAAAAAACTTATGGAGGTATATATATGGGATTTTTAACAGGTAAAACAGCGATAATCACGGGAGCAGGCTATGCGGTACTGTCCGACGGCAGATGCGGCTCTATAGGCTACGGAATTGCAACCGCTTATGCAAAAGAGGGTGCTAATCTTGTAATTACGGGACGCAACGTTTCAAAACTCGAAAAAGCCAAGGAAGAACTTGAAAATCTTTACGGTATAAGAGTTCTTGCGCTCGCGGCAGACATTTCTGCAGGCTCCGACAACGAGGCTACCGCAAAGAGTGTTGCCGAGGCGGCAATGAAAGCCTTTGGCAGAATAGACGTACTTATCAATAATGCACAGGCTTCCGCTTCGGGTGTAACCATTCAGGACCATACAACCGAGCAGTTTGACCTCGCTATGTATTCGGGACTTTATGCAACCTTCTACTATATGAAAGCATGCTACCCTTACCTTAAGGAAACAAAGGGGTCTATCATAAACTTCGCCTCCGGAGCAGGACTTTTCGGCAACTACGGTCAGTGCTCGTACGCCGCTGCAAAAGAGGCTATCCGCGGACTCAGCCGCGTTGCCGCTACCGAATGGGCAAAGGACGGCATAAATACGAACGTTGTGTGTCCTCTCGCCTGGACCGTTCAGCTTGAACAGTTTGAAAAGGCTTATCCCGACGCATTCAAGGCAAACGTAAAAATGCCTCCCGCAGGCCATTTCGGTGATCCTGAAACCGAAATCGGAAGAGTTTGCGTTCAGCTCGCAAACCCAGACTTCAAGTATATGAACGGTGAAACCGTAACGCTTGAAGGCGGAATGGGTTTAAGACCTTAATTACAACAAAAAATGTCGGCTTTGCCGACATTTTTTTATTTGAATTTTGTATGCGCGTATCCGCATTTACGGCAAAGCTCTTCTACTGCTTTTCCCTCGCCAAAGCCGCTAATAATCGCCTTTGTACGCACTTTTTCAAGGATTTCCGAAAGGTCGCTT